>JAFCZV010000282.1 GCA_019314155.1 Deltaproteobacteria bacterium | reverse complement strand
GTTTAAAATATTGCAAAGATGATTTTATCTAATACGTTTTCTCAGAATTTTGTAAAAACTTTCTCTTTTAGCGATCATTAGTATATTAAGAATGAAATCATCTTTTTCAATGACATATGCAATTCTATAATGCATTTTACCAACCTTAAAATGGTAAGAATGAATGCCAGTCAGAGGGCCTGTTAGTTCTTTTCCCTCTTGAGGTTCTGACAAAAGCTTTGGAATCCATTCATTCTTTATTTTCTCACGTACACCAGCATCAATTTTCCTCAAGTCTTTCTTAACGGCGGGATGATATTGTTCTTTAAACATCGAACACTTCGTCCCTTGACAGAAATTTGCAATCTTTTGCTTCCGCCTCTTTTTTCCTTTTTAATAATTCCTGCCCTTCGTCGTTAAGTAAAATGCAAAGAGTCTCAATTTCTTTTACATCCATATTATTTATCATTCCTGCAATATTTTCTACAGAAATGTCAATGCTCACTTGTGCCATATTTTTTCCTCCAGAGACAGGACCTTTCGGCCCTTACGGGCTTAAGATTTAATTTCCTTTAACCTGTTTGTTAATTACAATCATGTCTGTATTTATCTTTTTTAGAATTATTACAAATACAGATTATTGTCAATTGGAAACTCCGATGGTGAAATATTGACATTCTTTATGTTTATAATGGGGGACGCCATTGGATTGATGATTGATGATTGTTGATTGAAAAACAATGCTGAACCGCGAAGGCGCAAAGGACGCTAAGGTTTTTATTTATTTCCTGATCGGAACCCCGGTTAAATGCGTTACACTCCTCACTTCGTGAATTGAACAGGGCAGGCGAACGATCAGAAAAAGAACCATGCCCTGTCCGGGCGAACCATAATGGGGGACGCCATTGGATTGATGATTGATGATTGTTGATTGTTGATTGAAGGGCATAGGGATTGAAAATTGAATATTGACAAGAGCGCGGTGCGCTTTGTGCGAGTGAATAGTGAATATTGAATATTAAAAAACCGAAATTCTTTGTCTCTCGCCCCAGTGAAATCCGCCCCAGTACGATCTTCCGGCCTGTCCCGGTATTTGAACGGAGACCTACGGGGTAAACGGGGTAAACAGAGAGCATAGCGCATGGTGCATGGCGCAAAGAGCAGAGCGCAAAGCGAGCTGCGCTAGTTCTTAGTTCTTGGTTGTTTGTTTTTGGACCAGTGAATTAATCCTTATGACTTTAACGGGGTAAAAGTTTTTTGACCTTGTTGGTTTGTATTGTAAATATAGCTTCTTTTTCATTTATAAACGCTTTTTATTGTTTTGAATACAAATCATTAATCATTCTGGAAATTAAGCTTTTGAGGGGCGACAAATCTTCATGTATGGTATCCCAAATTGTTTCAATATCTACACCAAAATATTCATGAATTAATTTATCGCGCATACCTCCTATTTCTTTCCAAGGAATTTCGGAATATTTTTCTTTGATATTTGTTGGTATTTTCTTTACGGCTTCACCAATTATTTCCAAGCATCTTATAACTGCATAAAGAGTTTTTTTGTCGCTCTCCAAGTCTCCATAAGACATATTGTCTGGTAGCTATTAATATTCCGTCATTTGCGTTTTCGACCAACGACTTAAAATTTTCTTCTCTCTCCCTGAGTTCTTTCTCAAATTTTTTCTTGTAAAGCGCAATTTCAATTGCAGCCTTTAGTTCACGGTCTCGAACAGGCTTGACCAGGTAACCAAAAGCGTCCACCTTCTTGGCTCTTTCTATGAGTTTATCATCGGAATAAGCGGTAAGGAAAATTATCGGAATATCCAGTTCTTCTTTCACAATCATAGCAGCATCGATACCGTCCAAGTCTCCGTTAAGCATGATATCCATCAAAATTAGATTTGGCTGAAAACTCCTGGCATTTTCGACGACCGCTTCACCGGAACAAATTGTACCGATCACGTCGTATCCCATTTCGATAAGCCGCTGCTCAAGCCTTAAGGCAATGACAGCCTCGTCTTCCACGATCATTATCTTTTTCATGCTTTTTCCAATAATTTAAATCTGTTTCAATGCAAATTGGTATAAAAAGCCCAATTAAACAGGTGATTAAAGGTAAAATCATGATCAACATTAAAAATCCAAATCAGCTCAACATTTTCGATTTTTCCTGACTCCTGATCCCCGGCCCATGACCGCGGATACCTTAGATCAAATCCTAATTTAAATGCAATAAGCGCACCAGAAATCAACGTCCTGATATCGTTGTGATTTAAAATTATAAGGGAGCTTTATGCACATTTTTCTGTGCAGTGTGCACATTTTTCTGTGCAAAAGGGTGGGAAAAACGGTGTAAACGGATATTTTATTAACCTGTAAAATCTTCAGCTAAGCTGAAGGTCCCTTCTCAGTTATTAAGGGTTATAGTTTTTTTCTGATGGTCCCAGCTTTGCTATGCAGATATGTGAGTATGCATTCACCGCGCGCTTGTCCCGCTCTGGCGGGGCTTCGCTTGAGACACAGAGGGCACAGAGGAGAGATTTTTTTCCTGATCGGGAGACCCCAGAGGAATGGTCTTCGAATTCCACAGGGCAAGCGGCGATCAGGAAAAACCCATGCTTTTTAAACCAAGAGACCCTTTTAAGGTCACCATCAAGCCACCCTTTTTAGGGGTGGTTATTGACTCGTTTCATCTTTCGGCGGAAATGTTTCAAGTCCTTCCGACTGTGCGGCACGGGCGAGCCTGTCATCGAAACAGGCAAATACGAAATCTTCAGGAAGCCTTTCATGGATTACAATCGCCGATGCGAGATGAATTGCGTCAAAGCCTCTAAGTGGATATTTTTCAACAATCCGATCGATGGTTCCATTGAGCATGTCGTTGACCTCCACACGGATAAAGCTCTCCCAGTCCTGGTGAAATGAGTCTGCTATTTTTCGGATCAACGTATCCGAAAGATCTGACTCCCGTTTCTTTCGATATATGGAAGCTATTGTTTCTGCGTAAGCAACGAAAGATGTAACGATTTGCGTGGCCGATTTCCATCTGGATAGGACATCATCGGAATAAGGCTCATAGAAGTATCGCTTCACCAGTGCGCTCGTGTCGAGGTACAGAATCATCGGTCGATCACCGCCGGTTCTCGATTACCATTTCCGAAACGGGCTTCCCCAAGGCTTCTACCGCCGAGATACGATCTTTCAGGATGCTCCGGCTCGGCAACGTGACCAGTCCTCTCTGGACCAAAGGCTCCAGTGCTGCGCGGATGGAATTATACCCCTGGTTTTCCTTCACGATGCGGGCAACGGGCTTTCCCCTTTTGGTGATCAGAATCTCTTCCCCCGCTTTCACCCTGGCTAAAAGCCGACTCAGGTTGTTCTTGACCTCCTTGATTCCCGCACTGATCATAATAACTCTCCCTTTTTGTAGCTACTTTTTACGTTATAGTAGCCACTTTCAATCATACAGTCAAGCGTTTTTTTGCTAATACGCGAAAAGAAAAACAATGTGTGGATTGATCGCAGTGGGCATTTTGTGTCAGCCATTGGGATTGATGATTTAAGGGCATAGGGATTGAATATTGAATATTGAAAATAGCACTGGGCACTTTGTGCCAGCCATTGGGATTGATGATTTAAGGGCATAGGACAGATGCCAGAGGACCGAAGGACAGAAGGTGGGAAGGTGGGAAGGACGAGGGACGATCAGGGTATAATATTCTGACTGCGCTTGAATCTATAGCCTTTAGCTGCCGTAGCTAAAGGTCAATTTGTCATTCTCTAAATCAACAAAGACTTCGCCGCCTTTTACAAGTCGTCCAAACAAAATCTCATCGGAAAGGTTGTCTTTGATTTCCGTTTGTATCAATCGACTCAGATGTCTTGCACCGAAACGTGAATCATGTCCGTTTTTGGCCAGCCATGTTCGCGCCCCGGCGGAAAGACGGATAGAGACCTTTTTAACAGCGAGTTGTTCTTTAAGCTCGTTCATGAACTTATCCACCACCTTTTTCATGATATCTTCCGTCAGCGCATTAAAATGAATAATGTCATCCAGGCGGTTTCTAAATTCCGGGCTAAAAAACTTCTCGATGGCTTTTTCCCCTTTATCCTGTGTATCGTGCTCCTTATCGCCAAAACCGATGGATTGAGTGCTCATCTCCCTTGTACCGGCATTTGATGTCATCATAATGATGACGTTTCTGAAATCAGCCTTTTTGCCATTGTTGTCCGTAAGGGTGGCATGATCGAGCACCTGAAGCAGAATATTGAACATATCCGGATGTGCTTTTTCTATTTCGTCGAACAAAAGCACACTGTAAGGATTTTTGCGGATTTCGTCCGTCAATAGTCCCCCCTGATCAAAACCGATATAACCCGGAGGTGCACCGATGAGGCGCGCTACAGCATGCTTTTCCATGTATTCACTCATATCATATCGTGAAAAATGGACACCGAGAATCCTCGCGACTTGCAGGGTCACCTCCGTCTTTCCAACACCCGTAGGACCGGCAAACAAAAAAGATCCGATGGGTCTGCCCGGCGTTTCAAGACCGGCGCGGGAGCGCTTTATGGAAGTTGCGAGTGATTTCACTGCATCGTTCTGTCCAAAAACAACCTGTTTGAGCTTTTCTTCAAGGGTCTCGAGTTTCAATTTATCGTCCGTCGACACGCTGATGGTCGGAATTCTGGCCATCTTGGCGACGATTTTTTCAATATCTCTGGGGTTGATCTTCTTTCTGCGGGAAGAACTAGAAAGCCTTACAAACGCCCCTGCTTCGTCAATAACATCGATGGCCTTGTCGGGCAGATAACGATCATTGATATATTTGGCAGACAGCTCCGCTGCGGATTTTAATGCCTTATCCGTATAAATAATGTTGTGATGTTCTTCATAACGAGAACGAAGTCCTTTTAGAATTTGAATGGTCTCTTTTACCGGAGGCTCCAAAATTTCGATTTTTTCAAACCGTCGGGACAGGGCGCGGTCTTTTTCAAAGTAATTTTTGTAGTCCTCATAGGTCGTTGAGCCCATACAGCGCAGATCACCGGTTGCCAAAGACGGTTTCAAGATGTTTGAAGCATCCATGGATCCTCTGCTGGTGGCACCGGCACCCACCGTTGTATGGATCTCATCGATGAACAAAATGGCATTTTTTTTCTTTTTCAGAGCCGACAGAACCCCTTTTAAGCGTTGCTCAAAATCACCGCGGAATTTCGTGCCGGCCAGAAGACCCCCCAGATCAAGGGAGTATATGCGAATATCTTTAAGCAAATCGGGGATAGATCCGCTGTTTATCTTGATTGCCAGTCCTTCGGCCATTGCGGTTTTCCCGACACCGGGATCTCCAATGAAAATCGGATTGTTTTTTCGCCGCCGGCACAGGACCTGAATGGTTCGCTCCATTTCGAGCTCTCTGCCGATTAGCGGGTCCAGCTTTCCTTCAGCGGCTCTTTTGACAAGGTCGATGGTAAACGCCTCCAGAGGATCGGTCTTTTTCTTCTTCTCCCTTTTGCCTGTTTTCACAAACTCATCCGGTCGATCTCTGAAAGGCGATTTGGAAACATCATGGGAAATGTGGCTTAAAATATCCAGACGGGTTATACCTTCTTCGTTCAGAAAATATTCAGCATGGGAATCCTTTTCTTGAAAAATGGATGCGAGAATGTCACTGATGTCCACTTCCTGCTTTTCGGCGGAACGGACGTGATTAATGGCTCTCTGGATCACTCTTTGAAAACCGACGGTCTGCTGGAGGACATATTCATCGTCTTCGGGAATAGTTTCCATTCTCTGGCTAAAAAATAACTCAAGAGCATTTTTTAGTTTCTCAACATTACCACCACATTTTTCAATAATTTCTATGCCCTCGCTGTCGTATAATATGGCAAAAAGCAAGTGCTCTACACAAACATACTCGTGGCGTCTTCTTTTGGCTTCTCTTACGGCAAAACCCAAAGTTTCGCTTAGTTCTTTGCTGATCATGGTCTATTCTTTCTCCATCGTACACTTTAGCGGGAAACCATGTTGTCTGGCCAGAGCATGAACATTATTCACCTTGGTTTCCGATATTTCATAGGTATATACACCACAAATCCCGACACCTTTATGGTGGACGTTCAGCATAATTTCTACCGAATCCTCCGGTGATTTTCTGAAAACAAGGATCAAGACTTCAACGACAAACTCCATGGTGGTGTAATCGTCGTTGTGAAGGAGGACCCTGTACATGGGCGATTCATCGATATCGTCCCTGGTTTCGGAAATGACCTCCTCTTCTATTTCAGGGCTGTGCTCACTCATGGAACTATTTCCCTAAGTCGGTTTCCAATTAAATCTTGAAAAATCTGGTCCTCCCCCGCAATGCGGGATCTTCGATGGGCCTTGCCTGTCCCGCATTCCGGGAGTCAGAAACAATTGGCTATGGCAGTAAATTGTTCAACGGGAATGATGGAATGATGGGTTACGAACAGCCACCAACTTCATAAGATACATGGGCATTTTGATATTCCCAAATCGGGCAACGTTCCGACTTTTGGCCCAATATCCAGTATTCCAATATTCCAGCCTTCCAACCACGTGCAATGAGATATTAATCACTCCCCTATGGAGTGAAACCAAAGCCAGGTCCTCCCCCGCGAAGCGGGATCTCCGATGGGCCCTGCCTGCCCCGCTTAACGGGGGATTCTTTACTAAACTATAATCATCAACACCCGGCCTTGTAAAGGGGACAGGCAACAAAACCTTATCGCCGCCAACTATTTTCCGCAACATTTCTTGAATTTTTTCCCACTTCCGCACGGACACGGGGCGTTTCGTCCGACTTTATTTTGAGCTCTCTTGACCGGTTTTTTCCTTGCAGGTTGATCCCCACCGGAAAATATCATTTTCTGTTCCTTTGGCTGCTGCAGGTCGTCAATCTTTTTGGGTTCAGATATCTGAATCCTGAACAGAATACCCACGGTCTCTTCTTTGATCCTGGATATCATA
>JAFCZV010000028.1 GCA_019314155.1 Deltaproteobacteria bacterium | reverse complement strand
GAAGCAAAGATTGTCGAAACAGAGAAGGTCTTGAATGGTTTAATTCGAGCGTTGCGAGATGATTGATATACTTCAGCCTTCAGTCTTCAACCTAAATACCTGAGTAGTTACGTTCCATGTCATCATACCAGGGGCGGGAATAGGGCCGCCCCGTTATAGAGGAAGTAAGTGATCAAACGAAAATTAATGCTGGGGAACGAGGCAATTGCGCTGGGTCTGATGGAAAACGGATGCACAATGGCAACCTCATATCCAGGGACTCCGGCTTCCGAGATTCTCGCTTCATTTGCTGCTTTGCAAAAAGAAGAATCGGTGCCGAGACACGTCCAGTGGGCGGTTAACGAGAAGATCGCTTTTGAAATTGCCTATGCAGGAAGTATGACCGGACTGCGCACGGCCGTCAGCATGAAACAGGTTGGACTGAATGTGGCATCCGATTCTCTCATGAGCGCGGCATACCTTGGCGTAACCGGTGGATTCGTGGTGATCAGCGCAGATGATCCGGGACCCCATTCTTCACAGACCGAGCAGGACAGCAGGCTCATGGCCATGATGGCAAAGATCCCGGTGCTCGATCCGGATTCTCCCATGCAGGCAAAAGAGATGGTTGCCACAGCCTTCGAGCTCTCCGAGGCTTTTGAAATACCTGTGATGCTGCGTCCCACCACAAGAGTCTGTCATGCCAGGCAGGATATTCAACCGGGAAATGTCCAGTGGCATCCAAGGGAAATCAATTTTCAAAAAGACCCTGCCCGGTGGGCGGCGACACCTAAATTTCGGTTTCATCTGCATCAAGCGCTGGAGAAAAAGCTCGACGCCATTGCCGGCTACTCGAAAACAGCACCGGTCAGGCTCAATGCCGGGGCCAATGCTTCAAAAGCCCTGATCGTATCCGGTGTGGCAGCAGGCCATGCCAAAGAAATCATGAAAGATCTAAATCTGTGGGACCGCATCCCCATGTACCAGGTACTGCAGCCGTTCCCTTTGCATAAAGATTTCGTATCTCACATAATCGACACCTATGACCAGATTCTGGTGGTGGAAGAGACAACCGGAATCATTGAGATGCAGCTGGCGGATCGCCATCGCATCAAAGGGAAGCTGACCCGTTCGGTTCCCAGGGTCGGAGAACTTCTCCCTGAAACCGTCCAAAAGATCATCAGCGAATTTGCCGGTATGGACACAGCGGACATCGATGGTGCGTCCGGCCCCGGTGTCCGCCCGACACTCTGTGCAGGCTGTCCACACCGGGCGGCGTTTTTTGCCATTAAAAAGGCGGCGCCAAAGGGGATATATCCCAGCGATATCGGATGTTACACCCTTGGGCTAAACCTTGGTGCGGTGGACACCGTTCTGTGCATGGGCGCTGCAGTCAGCCAGGCGGCGGGCTTTTACCATGCGTTCAAGAATGAAAAAAAACCACCGGATATTGTGGCTACCATTGGGGATTCGACATTTTTTCATGCCGGCGTCCCGGCGCTGATAGATGCGGTGGTTCAGAAGGTGTCTTTTGTACTCGTAATTCTTGACAACCGAACCACAGCAATGACCGGAAACCAGCCGACACCAGCCGTGGGCATGGGGGCCGGTGGAGAGTCGCTGGATTCTGTTGAGATTGAGGCACTGGTCAAAGGATGTCGCGTTAGATTTTGCCGGGTCGAAGACCCTTACAACCTGAACGAATTAATATCCCTGCTTAAAGATGCGGTAAAATACAGTAGAGAACACGGACCGGCCGTGGTTATTTCGAGGCATCCCTGTCTTATTGACCGGCTCAGAAAAGAAAAACCGGCACATCATCCGGTCAAGGTCGAAGCTTCAGATGAATGCGACGGCTGTGGCTTCTGCGTCAATCATTTTGAATGTCCGGCGCTGGTTTTGGATGAAGAAGCGGAGAAGGTAAATATCGACCCCATCTTGTGCAATGGGTGCGGCGTATGCATTTGTGTTTGTCCAAAAAAATCTATTCAGGAAAAGGGGAAAGATAATTCCGAAAGCACGAAATAGGCTTTTGGAATTATCGTAAAATCGGACCAACTTTTTATCTTATTAAAATTATGTCGGTTTCTATATAGAGGAAATTGAGAAGAATCGGAAATATGAGCGGATCCAGGAAACAGCAGATTGTTATCAGCGGAGTGGGGGGACAGGGCATCCTTTTTGTCACGCGTCTTCTAGCAGAGGCAGCAATTATGAAGGGATTTTCAGTCTTTACCTCGGAAACCCACGGCATGGCCCAGCGGGGCGGAACGGTTTTATCACACCTTAAAGTGGGGAACTTTTCCAGTCCCTTGATACGACCCGCCAATGCGGACGGCTTGCTGGCTTTAACAGCGGGCGGTTTAAGCCAGCACGGTTTTTATCTGAAGCCCGATGCTTGGGCTGCCGTGAACTGTCATGAAGATGTTGTTCAGGGGTCTGAATCGCCAGTGTTTGCTGTGGATGCGAATGGACTGGCACAGTGTATTCATCAACCGAAGTCCGTTAACTTGATCCTGCTCGGGTTTACCATTGGCGTTGTTTCAGAAGCAGTCGAAAACCGTCTTTTCTGCTCCCAAGAGGATCTTAAAGCGGTTCTGGAAAAGCGTCTGGCAGGTAAAAAGAAAATGCTGGGTGATGCCATAACGGCGCTGGAAACAGGGTTTAATGGATTTGGAACCATTTAGTTCTGTGGAAAAAGGCCCTTGACAAGCATTCCGGAGATCCGGTTTTTTAGCGGGTTTCTGCTGGAGCTGTTGGAGGTCGGCGTATTTGAATGGAGTATTTTTTCAAAGCGCCAACATGTTATATAGATGCAACATTAGGACCTCAGTTTAGGTAGGAGTTTATCATGAGTTTTATCCCTAAAGATTTGACTGAAGACAAATTAAAAAAGATCCAGCTCGATGGCCTTAAATGGACAGTGGGCCACGTGTATAACAATTCACCCTTTTACCGTAAAAAACTGGACAATGCAGGCATTAAACCCGAAGATATCCGCTCCCTCGATGATATCCGACACCTGCCCCTTACCGATAAAGATGATTTGCAGAAAGAGTACCCTTTTGCTTTGCGTTCCGTTCCATTTGAGGACATCGTTCGGATTCATGCCTCTTCAGGGACGACGGGGAAGCGAAAGGTGCTCTGCTACACACAAAAAGATATTGATGTGTGGGCCGATATTTTTGCCCGGTGTTATGAAACAGCGGGTTTAACCCGCAAAGACAGGGTGCAAATCGCCGTGGGATACGGCTTGTGGACCGCCGGCGTAGGGTTTCAGGCCGGCTGTGAAAGATTCGGTGCCATGGCGGTGCCCCTGGGTCCGGCCAATGCGGATATGCACTGTGAAATGTTGGTGGACATGGAGACGACGGTTTTCTGTTCCACTGCATCAATGGCATTGCTCATGGCAGAAGAGGTTCATAAACGCGACATCTTGTCCAAAATAAAGGTCAAAAAAATTATCCTGGGGGCGGAACGCCACAGTGATGCCATGAGAGCGCGCATAAAAGAACTGATGGGGGTGGACAATGTTTTTGATATTTATGGATTGACGGAACTTTACGGCCCGGGAACGGGGCTTGATTGCCATCTTCACAACGGCATCCATTACTGGGCCGATCATTTTATTTTTGAAATTCTCGATCCGGTCTCATTAAAGCCGGTTTCCGACGGCCAACAGGGAGAGCTTGTGGTAACGACATTAAGCAAAGAGGGCAGCCCGTTGATTCGCTACCGCACATATGACGTTACCCGCATTATGGGTCGAGCGTGTCCCTGCGGTTCGCCGTTTCCCATGCATGACCGGATCCTCGGCCGCACGGATGATATGTTCATCTACAGGGCGGTCAATATCTATCCGAGCCAGATCGATCATGTTTTGAGCCCCCATGACGGAATCGGCAGTGAATTCCAGATATATCTCAAACAGCGTGAAAGCGGACGGGACATGATGCTAATTAAAGTGGAACGGGAAGCAGGGTGGAAAAACGCAGATGATGATCAATTAGCCGAACAAGTGGCAACAGAGATCCGGCGTAAAATCCTGGTAAGGTGCCAAGTGGAGATCGTCGATTATGGATCCCTGCCGCGCACAGAGAGAAAAAGCAAACGGGTTTTCGACCTCCGAAACGAAAAATAGAGGGTAGGGATAGCGATGTTGAACGGCAACAGCGCGGGAATATTAAAATGGATATTCCTTACCGTCGAAGATTCCTTGCAGCTTGCTGGAACGCAGCGGGAATCCCGCTTTGCGGGGCTTCATGGAGTTTTAATATTCAGTAAGGACAACGAGCAACCAAAAGATTAAAGGAGGCAAAAATGAGGCAAAAATGGGAACATGTTATTATCGGAATTTTTTTGGCAGCATTTATGATAGCTACGCTAATGCCCGTGCCAGCTCAAGCAGGTCCGATCAAACTGAGCTATGCCAACTTTCCACCTGCACCGACCTTTCCGAGCGTTCAGATGGAACGGTGGAAAAAAGAAGTTGAAAAGCGTACCCAAGGCAAGGTTGCCATTAACACCTATCCCGGAAGCACGCTACTTGGCGCCAAAAACATGATGGATGGGGTGATTGCAGGACAAGCCGATATCGGATGTTTGTGCATGGCCTACCAGCCGGGCCGTTTTGTTCTGACCAATGCAACCAGTCTTCCTGTGGGCTTGCCGAATGCCAAAGTGGGCAGTCTTGTTTTGTGGGATCTTTACAAGAAATACAAACCCGCCGCCTTTGAAAAGGTTAAGGTGCTGACCATGTTTACAACAGCGCCCACCAATATCATGTCCAAAGTGCCCGTCAGAAATCTTGGGGATATAAAGGGGCTGGATCTCAGAGCATCCGGCGGTGCGGCTCAAATTTTGGGAGCATGGGGCGCCAATCCGGTGGGCATGCCGATGCCGGCCACAGTCGAGGCCCTGCAGAAAGGTGTTGTTAAAGGTCTATATTCTTCTCTGGAAACCATGAAAGACTTCAAATTCGCGGAGCTTTGCCGATTTGTAACCATGACCAATACCGTCATTTATCCGTTTGCCGTGGTGATGAATATGGATTCCTGGAATGCCCTGCCGGCCGATGTGAAAAAGGTCATGGAAGATCTTGGCACAGAACAGGCTGAATGGACCGGTATCTACATGGACAATCATGTGAAAGATTCCATAGAATGGTCAAAAAAGAATTACAATGTTGAATTTATTCAGCTGGGTGATTCGGAAATGGCAATGTGGAACCAAAAACTGCAATTCATAACCGATAATTGGATTAAGAACGCCAAAGAAAAAGGCTTGGCCGCCGAGGCTATCGTAGAAGATATTAAAACTTTGACAAAAAAACATTCAAAATAATCAGGTCGATCAAAGAACCTGTAAATTTTTTCAATTTGGCGTTGTTAATAAAATATGGCATTCAGACAATCCGGTTTTTAACGGCTCGTTTCTGGACGGACACTAACTAAGACGTGCTGTGTGGGTATTTTATCCAGCCCGCAACCATGCACACGGACAGAAAACCGCTTAAAAACCGGATCATCTGGATATGCTCATGCCAATTTTTTTAAAAAGCCAAAAAGATACGATGGTTCAAAATTCCAGCTTCAACTGCTATATTTTTGAGAAAAATCGTTATGGAAATTCTGGATAAAATCAGTGGGTTTTTAAGCCGGTCCCTTGCATGGATCGGGGGTGTTTTTCTGGTGGGGATGATCGTTTTGACCTGCGCAAATATATTATTTCGTCTGGTCTGGGTGCCCATCAGAGGCACATTTGAACTGATGGGATATTTCGGAGCGATAGTGACGGCCTTTGCGCTGGGGTATACCCAAATGAAACGTGGCCATATTGCGGTGGATGTTTTGGTCAACACCTTCTCTGGCAAGCATCGAAAGGTTATCGATACGATTAATTATACCGCCTGTTTTCTCTTTTTTTGTGTTGCAGCCTGGCAGCTTGCCGTAAAAGCGACAACCCTCATGAACACGGGAGAAATTACAGAGACACTTAGAATCATCTATTATCCTTTTACCTATGGTGTTGCTTTGGGGTGTGCCGTTCTCTCACTGGTGTTGTTTACAGATTTGATAAAGTCTTTTGTTCCGAAAAAGGAGGGTAAAAATTGAGTCTTGGACTTGTGGGTATTATCGGAATTGTCGCCCTCCTTCTGATTTTATTTTTGCTGGGCACCCCCGTCGGGTTTGCAATGGGCATTGTCGGGTTCTGCGGATTTTGTTATGTGATTTCCTTAAAGGCCGGCCTTAATATGATCGGTGCTGCTTTATGGGAAGCGTATTCAAAATACGGGCTTACCGTTATTCCCCTTTTTATTTTCATGGGTCAGATTGCATTCTACTCCGGAGTCAATGAAAAGTTGTACAATGCCGCGTATAAATGGGTGGGACAGATTCGCGGCGGAATTGCTATGGCGACGATCATGGCCTGCTCGGCGTTTTCGGCGATCTGCGGCTCCAATGCCGCAACAGCGGCAACCATGACTACCATAGCCCTGCCCCAGATGAACAAATATAAATATGAGCCCAAGCTCAGCGTAGGGGCTGTTGCTTGCGGCTCAACACTGGGCGTTGTCATCCCTCCCAGTGTCGTCCTCATCGTTATCGGCCTCTCAACAGAGCAGTCCATTGCAAAGCTTTTTTATGGTGGAATAGGGGCCGGGATCATTCTGGCCGTTCTTTTAATCCTTACCGTTTTTATTTTATGCAGTATATATCCTGATTGGGGACCGGTGGGACCGAAGACCGGCTTTGTTGAGAAGATCAAGGCACTGTCCGGCGTTTTTGAAATTACAACGTTGTTTTTACTGGTGATGTTCGGTCTTTATTTTGGATTTTTCACACCTACGGAGGCGGGCGCAGCAGGCTCTTTCTTTGCAGTGGTTCTCTGTTCGCTTCAAGGCCGTTTGACCTGGAAAGGATTTATTGCGTCGGTGGTCGATACGCTGCGTATATCCTGCATGGTTATTATGATCATCGCCGGTGCCGTTATATTCGGCCGTTTTCTGGCGGTAACCCGAATACCTTTTGATATTGCGTCATGGGTGGTGGGTCTGCCGGTTTCCAAAACCGCCATTATGATGATCATATTTGCCATATATATTGTCGGCGGGGCGGTTATGGATGCCCTGGCGCTGCTTTTAATCACCATTCCCATTTTTTTTCCGGTGGCCAGAGAGTTGGGATACGATCCGATCTGGTTCGGTGTGACGATTACCGTGATTACAACCTTGGGTGCCGTCACGCCTCCTGTGGGAGCCACAACCTATGTGGTTGCCGGCATGGCCAAGGATGTTCCACTGGGAGATGTGTTCAAAGGCGTGACGTATTTTTTACCGGCATATATTATTTGCGTGCTGATATTAATGGGTGTTCCGGAGCTCGTAACGTTCCTTCCCGGTCTCATGCATTAGAAACCGGTCAGGATTATGCCTGTGAAAAAATGCTGCGGTGTGAAAAAATCCTTGATTAATTGTTTTAGTTCTGTTAGCAAACCTCGAAACGAAACGCGGCAAGGAACCTTCGGGTGAAGTCGTCTATACAGCCTGGGTCGTAAACCGATGATTTGTGCGAGAAAATGTAGCCTCCCACTGATACGGCCCAGGCTTTTTTTTGCGCCCCTTTTTCAGCCCCCTATGGCGCACATCTGAACTGCACTCCCGGCATTGTGATCCGTCTTAAGCTTGTGTTCCAAAGGCTTGTGGCGAACTGCTTCGAGAAAAACCTCGGCCAGCTCCCTGTCAGAGCAGCCTTTTCGTATGATTGATTTTAAATCTTCCTGTTTGTCATGCATCAGACAGGGTCGTAATTGGCCGCTTGCGGTTAATCTTAACCGATTGCACGTCTGACAGAAATGACGGCTTATGGGTCGAATAAAGCCGATTTCTCCCCGGGCCGAATTAAACTTGAATCGTTCTGCTGGACCGTCATTGGTGCTCCTGTCAACCGGGACAAGTTCACCCAATTGTTCAATGCGCTTTTTAATTTCAGGGACAAGAAAATGGCGGTCAATGTCCATATGATTTGAACCCATGGGCATGTATTCGATAAAACGTATGTGAAATGGATAGGTCATGGACAGTCTGGCAATGTCTACCAATTCATCATCGTTGACACCTTTAATGGGTACCACATTAATTTTGATGGGATAAAATCCCGTTGTTTGAGCCAGTTCTATGCCTTCCCATACTTGATCGAAAAAATCGTAACCTGTAATTTGCGTAAACTTTTCTCTGTTTAAAGTGTCTAGACTGATATTTATTCTTTTAATACCGGCGGATCTGATCTTATATATGTTGTCCTTGAGCAGAACACCGTTGGTGGTCAGAGATATATCCTGAAGTCCTTCTATTCCGGCCAGGTGCTTTAAAAATTGATAAACACCTTTTCTAACCAGCGGTTCTCCACCGGTTACTCTGATCTTGGAGATCCCAAGGCCTATGCTTACCCTGACAATACGGAGTATCTCTTCATAGCTTAATACCTCATGGTGCGGGAGCTTTGGAATCAGATCCTGAGGCACGCAGTATAGACATTTAAGGTTGCAGCGGTCGGTAATGGATATGCGAAGGTAGTTCAGATTGCGATTAAATTGGTCGATCAGTTTTGAGTCTGGCAATGTTTTTGTATCCTCTTAATTTGGATTTTTCCCGGGAAATCAAAATGTTCAATTGGAGTAAAGAATCCGGGTCCAGAGAGCCCGGCTTTGGGTTACCCCTGGAAGGGGATTATTTTTCCATAGATCGAGTGCCTAAAATGAGCTAAAATGCCTAAATTGCCTAAAGTTGAGGAAAGCGCTTTCAGCGCAAATCATTTTTTACTTTAATTGATAGTGCCAAGGGCACATACATCAACTTTAGCTCACTTTAGTTCACTTCAAACTTTAGTCACTTTCAAGCTTACTGCTTTTGCAGACATAGCCAATTGTTTCTGACTTGCTCCAGAGGACCAGGTTTTTCAAGATTAAATAAAATATATCACAAGGATCCGGAAAAAAGAAAACACGAAACATCGAAAATTTCGTGTTTTCTTGATGGCGTGATCAAATCCTCTGTTTCTTAAACTTTTCACGATACTCTGGAATTTCGATAATGGGGGGCCTTTCGTGGCCTTCCATTTTGTAAATATCCGGCATGTATTGGTTTTTTACAAGGTTGTATTGTATCATTTCATCGAAAAGATCCTCTGCTAAATCGACCAACCCCAATTTCCTTTTACGTCTGATGAACGTCTGTAAAATCGCAAACGCCATTTTTCCCAAGGCCCTTGTGTCCTGGTTTCTGTGAATCCGCTTGTCAAGGTCCACCTGGGCCATTACATCAAGTCCCCATTTTTCATAGATATCGAGAATCATGCTGGTTTCGACGCCATACCCGATGGGGAATGGAATTTTTTCAAATAGTTCCCGAACGCCGGCATATTCACCGGATAACGGCTGTAAAATCTGTGTGAGTTCCGGGAAGAAAAGAGAGAACAGCGGTCTGATAACAAGCTCGGTGACCCGGCCGCCGCCGGTGGGTCTGATTTTACTTTTTCCGATGGCAATCGGTCTGTCATAAAAGGCTTTAACGTATTTGATATGATCGAAAAGAAGCAGCGGCCCCAAGAGCGCATAGGCAAACCTGTGATGAATATTTTTTATGTCTGCATCCAGGTAGACAATGATATCGCCCTTAGTAATATAAAGGGCTTTCCAGAGGTTTTCACCTTTCCCTTTGAAATTTTCCAGATTCGGTAGAATTTCTGTTGCTTCATAAACATCCGCCCCATATGCACTTGCAATATCTCTGGTTTTATCTGTAGATCCGGAGTCGACAACAACGATCTCATCGAGAAGGGGATAGCGAGTCATCAGCTCTGATTTCATTATCAGAATTTCTTTTGCGATGGTTTTTTCTTCATTAAGCGTGGGCAGGCACAGAGAAATTTTCAGATTTTTCCGTTGTTTTTCCTCCACAAGCCGATTGAGGTCGTTGAATTCCGAATAATGGAAGGTATTTTTTTCAAGCCAACTGCTCTTCATCGCATCCTCCGCTGTCAATGGCCATCAATACACCGATAATCTGGGCTATTCCTTTAAAGATGGGCTCGATTTCCACGATGGCATTTTGCTTGTGATAATTTTCACCTCGGGTAATTCCGAGTGTAACCGCTGGAATTTTACGTGAAAGAAAGATTGAAAGCTCAGACTCGCTGGGCTCACTGATGGGTACTAAATCGAGTTTTTTCATCACAGCAACCGTACTTTTTACCAGAGGATGACCGAAATTTAACCGTGCTGCATGGATATTGCTTAATGTTTTTAATTTCAAATCGACTTCATGTTCATGACCGAGGCCCTCAACAACATCCTTTATGTTGTTGAAAATCGATTTAACCATTTTGTCGGAGTTGCTTTGAATCTCAAAACCGAGGGTTGCGTTATATGCGATCACGCCGTGCTTGAAACCACCTGAGGTTTTTCCGATAATAACCCGTGATCGCGGTCTTTGGGGCAACCGGAGTTTAAGTATCTGGTTGATTACTTCGTTTAAAATCAGAATTGCATTGGGCTTGAATTTATGCTCCCAGCCGTTTTTTGAGGAGATGTTGCAATCGACTTCACATCGAATCATTCCATCTGTGTAGTAGCTGAGCCTTCCGAGTTCAGCGGTCTCGATACAGATCGCCCCCCTGATGGGCGTGGCCCATGTCTTTAAAAGGTGCCGGATGCCTCTCAGGTTGCCTTTGCCCAAAGACTGTATAGCACCGGTCAGGACAATGTCTGATTCAAAGCGCAGATTTAATTTTCGAAAAATTTCCGGCAAAGAGAGCAGGACGCCCACGCCCACAGAATTGTCCATGATACCTGCACCGGTTATTGAATTCTCTTTGATGGTAAAATAATGATCGATATCTTTGCTGAAAATGGTGTCCAGGTGTGCGACAACAAAGATGGGCGGCTTTTTTTCGGAGGTCCCCTTGATGATGCCGATGGGGTTACGGTAGCCATCGGTGGTACATTCATCAACTTGGAATTCGGCCAGTCTTTCCATGAAGACACCGGTGCGTTTTTTTTCCTTGAATGTGGGGGCGGGGACCTGTCCGATCAATACGATGTTGGTGATAATGGTCTCTTTCATGGATGTAATCGTATCGACAAATCCATGGAGTTTATCGAGATGGTCGTCCATGACGGTTCCCTTTTATTGTGTTGAGTGCTTGGAAAGAATTAAGGATACACTAAAACATGGGAGCGGGTCAATATGTCTTTGAGTAAGATTCCCTCAGCTGAAATGTTTTAGAATTGCCTGGCACAGCCCCGGTATGGTGTAGGATTCTGCGACGATGTGGACGTCAAATCCCAGGTCTCGTGCGGTATCGGCGGTTACGGGACCGATGCTGGCGATGGTGACGCCCTGCATCAGATCCTTTAGATCTTCGTTCGGGAAAAGGGCGTGGAAGTTTTTTGCGGTGGAAGAGCTTGTAAATGTGATCATATCTATGGATCGTTCCTTGAGGCGTGCAGACAGGACATCGGCGTTGTCCTTGACCGCATGGGTGCGGTATGCTGTTACTTCATCAACAGCGGCCCCCATCTTTTTCAGTTCCAACGGCAGCACCGGCCTGGCCTCTTTTGCGCGTGGCAGCAGTATCTTTTTTCCGGTTACATCTTTTCCGGCAAATGCCTTGACCACAGACTCGGCCCGGTAGCTTTCGGGGACAATATCGCTTTTGAGTCCAAAATCGAAAAGTCTTTTTTCTGTTGCCGGACCGATAACCGCCGTATGGATATCTTTTAATGCACGGACATCTTTGTTTTTTTGGAAAAGCCGCTCAAAAAAGAAGTTAACGCCGTTGACACTGGTAAAGATCAACCAGTCATACGATGAAAGGTTTTCGATGGCCCTGTCCAAT
>JAFCZV010000281.1 GCA_019314155.1 Deltaproteobacteria bacterium | reverse complement strand
GCACCGATTCGAGCAGCCACATTCGTGAGGTTTCCCCTGGCAGTGTAGGTCCAGCGCGAACCGGAATATGTTTCAAACTTTGCTGCACCCACCAGGGCCTGACCTGAATTTATCCCCATGTTGATGTCCAGTGGACGATAGCGAAGGGAATCACATTGTTCATAGATTCGAACCGTTTCCTTACGAATCTTAAGCGCGGTACGTACGGCTTCGATGGCATTGGTCTTCTTGTCTTCATTCAAAAAAAGCACCATCAGGCCGTCACCGGCGGTTTCATTCACATCACCGTTATTGGCATAAATGGCATCCATGAAGGCGGAAAAATGCTTTTCGATGATTTCACTTGTTTCGCTGCTTCCGAGCTTTTCACAGAGCTTGGTATACCCTTCAATATCGACAAAAAGAACAGAAAGGTCCTGGTTTTTACTTTCAGGGATGGCGTTTGTGGGAGATTTTTCGATCATCCTGGAAACCGTGACCGGTACGAATTTGCTCAGATTTTCTTTTATGCTTTCAAGGATTTCAACCTTTCTCATAGAAGCTTGAAGCTGGTTGAGGGCTGTTTCAAGCTGAATGTTCTTCTCCTGAAGATCCAGGTTGAGGCCTTTGATCTCCTTGAATGATCTGGCGTTTTTCAGTGCAACCACCAGGTTGTTGACAAGCGTGTCCAGCAGTTCTTCATCATGTGTCCAGCAGTTCTTCATCATCCGTGTTGTATGGCTCGTCGATGAGTTTGGCACCCAACCCCAAAATTCCTCCACAATCCGTATCCATGAAAAAAGGAAAAGCACAGATCATTGCCGAAGGAAGAAGACCGCAGGTTTTGAGATCTCCTTTATTTTGCATAGACTTTCCAAGATCATCAGAAAGCAAAATTTCACTACCGCCGGTTCTTAATAATGAGATATCGTCAGCCTGAAATCCAATAGATACAAAACCGCTTATCTCTCTGGAAGGAATATCCACCGTGAGGATAAAACCTTCGACCAAACCAAAATTGCCCATGGTCATAAGCAGAAAGTTCTTCAGAATCGACTCGTATTCAATGCTTGCGAATATGTCTTTACTCACATCATACAGCGTCTTAAGATAAAAGACCCGCCGGTCCAGTTCCGTCTGAATGCGATCCGCTTGAAGAAGAGAATCTCTGAGTTTTTCTAATTCTTTTTCAAGGTTCATTATGAGCCCCCAGAACTTAATGATGGCTTGATTTAAAATATGGGTAATAGTTTACCAAATCGCAGAAAAGGGCGGTGAGGAAAATTAGTCTTCCCTTCACATTCTTTGGGACTTTGCTGGGAATATGATTTAATTAAATACCCTTTTCTATTTCCAATAAACCCGCTCTTTTTATCAGTGATGTGCTGATTTAAGAAGCGTTTTGAAATGGATTTTCAATTCGTCCCGGGTTTCTTTGAGTCGCTCGAGCATGTGCTGCGCCAGATTTTCCATAATGATACAGCCAAGCTTGTGGTCTTCTTGTATTAGTTTTTTAAGGTCTTCCTGTTGAATAACAAGCATTGTGCCGTCTTCTTCGCATCGGGCAGAAAGGCTGTATTCATGAGGCGCAACCAGAGACGCCGTTCCGGTGCACTCACCCGGATTCCGTAACATTGCAATGGGAAGTTCAAAATCGTCTTCGACTTTTGTCATCAACTCAACAGTCCCTTCCTTGACGATAAACAGCTCTTCAGCCTTCTTGCCTTCGAGCATGATCCACTGCCCTTTTTGAATTGGAGTCTCTTTGGTTATGGTGGTTAAGCGTTGTAACCGGAACTCTGAAAGTCCCTTAAAAAGATAACATGAAGATAACAACTGCATGGAGGTCCTCCCCTATTCGTTCAAAAGTTCGGAGTTAACCTCTGAACCCTGAAGCTCACATATCGTTTATAGCCTCTTCCACTGTGCTGTAGATTTTGGCAAATTTTGAGATGCCTACCATGTTAAAAATTTTTTGAAAATGACCGGAAAGCCCCGCAATAGAAATCTGCTGCTGATTCTTTTTGGTTTCAGCCAGAAGCTGGATTAGAACTGCAATACCACCGCTGTTGATGTAAGCATTTTCATAGAACTTCAACAGGATCTTGCTCATCCCTTGATCGTTTGCATTCTTATAAGCTTCGTTGAAAAAGGGCTCAGAAAAGACAGTCACATCCCCCTGTATATCAAAGATTGTAATATCGCCATGCTTCTTAAGATGGATTTCGATTTCTTGTTTCATAATCGGCCTGCCTTTTCCTTTTTGGACACAGATGAACACAGATTATTAAGATTTTTAAATATCACTTACTTCAACATTGATGAATTCGTAAAAAGTGAAACGTGAAAGGTAAAAGGTTTATATGTTGTGTTATTACGAGATCACCCCTTTTCACTTTTAACCTTTAACTTTTAACCCCTGAACCTTTGAGCCCTGACCCCCGAAACCTTAACCTGCTATCTTGAGAATCATTCTTACCATATGCCCCTCATCGGTTATCTGATTAAACTCCACATGATCCACAAGCTGTTTTATCAGGAATATGCCGAGTCCTCTTGGGGTTTGAAGATTCAGGATTTTTTTCTCTATATCCGGTTCTTCAAGGGATTCGCTGGAATTCCCCATGCCCTCTCCCTGGTCCATCACCGAAACGCTGAAGATGTGATCATCGTAATGCATGGTGATGAACACCCTTGCGTCAGGGTCGTTTTTATTGCCGTGCTCCATGGCATTGATGCATGCTTCAGAGACAGCGGTTTTCAAGTCTTCTATTCGATCAGGACTAAAGCCAACTATTTTGGCAAAAGATGCCGAACATGCCATGGCGATCCGTTCATAACCCATCTCGTTGGGAAGGTTAATTTCGATGGTGTGATCGTCAAGAATCCTGATACATTCCTTTTTAACAGCCATAACATTGCGGGGCTCCGGTTGTTTCAGATCTTCAGAGGATTTCAACTTTTATAAAGTCCTTTTGAATTTAGTCATACAATGTTCGGAACAGAATGAGAAAGGAAAATTTGTCGTTTTCACACGAGCATGATCGGGATGAGCTGCTAAAATATTTAAAAATACGCTACCACGGTTGTTAAAAAAATGCAAATAATTAAAGTATTTTTTTCCCATCAATCGTCCCTGTTAGAAAGAATTTCTCACACTGTAACCCCAATTTATAATGGATAAAATTGAAAAATTATGTGGGTGTAACCCCCAGCACAATAACGGTGATGTCGTCGTGTTGCTCGACGCCGCCGGCAAATGTATCGACCTTGTTAATGATTTCCTTTAAAAGTGAATCCGCATCCATATAACGGGCATTTTGGACGACATCCAGAAGGCGCTCAAACCCGTACATCTCCTCCTTCTTGTTCATGGCCTCCACAATTCCATCGGTGTAGAAGACGATCTTATCACCGGGTGAAAGTTGAACATGAGTTCCCTGATAGTCGGCACTCTCCAGGATACCCAGTGGGAAGGTATCACCGAGCGTTTCCACCAACACGGCCTCGCCGGTTTCTGCAAACACTTGGATGGGCTGGGTCTGCCCGGCACTGCACATTTCTAGGGTCCGGTCTTCTTTATCCAGGATGGCATAGAGCAGGGCCACGAACATGCCGCTCTTGATATCTTTTTTGATCTGCCGATTGGCCCGAATCATAATCTCACCGATGCTTAATTCTTCCTCGGATACTATACGAAACACACTCCGTGATAAAGACATGACCAGGGCGCCGGAAACACTTTTCCCGGTCACATCGGCGATTACAAATCCCAGCCTATTCTTCCCGATATCAATGAAATCAAAAAAATCACCCCCCACTTCCCGGGCCGGGATTGAACTGGCGGCAATTTGATACCCCTCGATCTCCGGGCAGTCCGCCGGAAGCATGCTCGCCTGAAGGTCCCGGGCAACGGACAGGTCATCCTCCATGCGAAGCTTTACCAGGTATTGCTTAAAAAGCCCGGCATATTTGATGCCTACGGCGCCGGCAAAGGCAAGGGGTGTCTGGAAAAACACCGGGATGATAACCGGGTACCAGTTGTCGGTGAACTTGAAGAGCAGTACGGTGCCGGCAAAATATAAAACGCTCGATCCGACGGCGCCTGATGCGGCAATCTTAAGCGGATACATACGACAAAGTGTGCCCATGAGAATGCCCCAGACCAGAATGATCGAAAAATAAATTGATGAGCCGGCGGGCTTAACGGGTGTGTCGTCCATAATGTTCGACCATGCGGTTGCGGCGATTTCCACCCCGCTGACAAATATGCCGTTTGCCTGTGAAAAAACCGTATAGAAGCTGTCTTTTCGATCTGCCAGTATGATTTCCGAT
>JAFCZV010000280.1 GCA_019314155.1 Deltaproteobacteria bacterium | reverse complement strand
GGAAGCCGCTGATTTTATATAATTGGTAGAATTCCTTAACTTTAGCTCACTTCAAACTTTAGTTCACTTCAAACTCTTGCAGCAATTTTTTAGGCAGAGCCAGAGAACTCTGACCCCCGCGACGCGGGGCAGGCATGGCCCATCTTTGATCCCGCTTCGCGGGGGAGGACCAGGTTTTTTATGACGAAATAAATATATCCTTTGTGTCTTCGTGTCTTGGTGGCAAATATTTTTGGTTCCGGCTTATCCGGGTTAGGATTTAAAGAATTGAAAAATATCACGATTCATGAGATAAACCAAGCATGGATCAAAAAAATATCGCGTTTACATCCAACGGGTTATCTCTCAGAGGCATTCTTCACCATCCGGGAATCCTCATGCCGCCGGTTGTTATCGGTTCCCACGGACTTTTAAGCAGCAGCAATTCTCCAAAACAGCTCGCCCTGGCAGAAGCTTGCAATGCACACGGCATTGCATTTTTCAGATTCGACCACCGCGGATGCGGCCAAAGCGAGGGCGATTTTAAAGAAGTTACGTCCCTTGCTGCCCGTTGTAATGACCTTATCAGCGCAATAAAAACAATTCAACTCCGAAAAGATACCGGTGACCGGATCAGTCTCTTTGGAAGCAGCATGGGCGGTGCTGTCTGCATATCGGCAACTGCGTATTTTGATATCGATTCGTTGGTCACTTTTGCCTCCCCTGTGCGCACTGCCTCCATTACAGAATCCCAGGCAAAATCGGATGATGCAGATTCCATGGATTCGACATTCGATAGAAAAGCGCTTCAGTGGGATATTTCTGACAGGCTAAAAAATCTTCACCACATATTAATTGTACACGGTGATTCCGACCAGATTGTCCCAGTGTCCAATGCCTTTGAGATTTATGAAAAAGCCGGCAATCCAAAAAAAATGATCATTCAAAAAAACGGTGATCATCGAATGAGCAACGAAATACACCAAGAAGATTTTGTTATAAAAGCGGCCTTATGGTTCCAGAAATGCTTTTCCGGCGCATTAGAGACTTAGGGCTCGACGAAGAATGTCGAGGGCTTTCATGGCAAATATCTTTTTATTCCTCGACCTGTTGTTGAACGGAAAATAGAACCGAAATCCTCGGGCAGAACGGGCGTCGGCAAGACCGATCCAAACCGTCCCGACTGGTTTATCGTCGGATCCCCCATCCGGTCCTGCAATGCCAGTGACTGCAAGGCCGTAAGTAGCCCCGGCGATCCGCCTTACACCCTCGGCCATCTTCTCTGCGGTCTTTTCGTGAACGGCTCCGAACCGTTTTAGGACCTCTGGCAACACACCCAGCATCTTCGTTTTGGCGTTATTTGAATAGGTAATTCCTGATAAAAGGAAATATTTCGAACTCCCCGGAATATTGGTAAGCATGTGGGAGATCAACCCCCCGGTACAACTCTCTGCAACGGCCAGCGTCGCTTTCTTTTCAGTAAGGAGCCCGCCGACAACAGCTTCCATGGACATACCGTCAATGGAAAAAACATTTTCCCCGATCTTTTTTAGAACCGATTCAGTGGCCTTGTTCATAAGTTTATCAAGTGACTCGTTATCCTTGCCCGAGGCATAAAGTTTTATCTGGATTTCCGGAAATTTCGCACGAAAACCCAGTTTTATCCCGGGAAATTCGGCCGAAAAGCCTTTCATCCGTTCACCTGTGGCCGACTCTCCCAGGCCAAATGTTGATATGGTTTTGACCCTTCTGAGCTCACGTCCACCTCCCAGAAGCGTCTCTATGGACGGAAGAACCGAATCTGAAAGCATTCTGTGCATTTCAAAAGGAACTCCGGGAAGAAAATAAAACAAACATTTCTCTATCCTTAAAGTGAATCCGGGCGCTGTTCCAACAGGGTTATAAATAGGTTCGGCACCAAATGGCAACATGGCCTGTTTTTTGTTTGAACTGCCGATGAGTAGATTTCTGGTCCTAAAATAATCTTCAACCGAACGAAATGCCGACCGGTTCAGAACAAGTTCTGCACCTGCTGATTTTGCAGCAGCCTCCGCAGTAATATCATCGGTGGTGGGGCCAAGCCCGCCGGTTACAACAGCAACATCTGCTCGGATTGCGATCTCTTGGAGGATTGAAACCAGATGATTCATGTCGTCACCGACACAGCTGTGACGAACGCCGAGAAGTCCAATATCCTTCAGCGCCTGTGCAATATGTGCTGAATTGGTGTCGACTACGGCGCCTGTGAGAATTTCATCACCGGTGGCAAGTATCTCTATAATCATAAAAAAACCTTAATTCCCCATCGCTTTTTCACTCGAAGATTACGGTAGTATTTTTTTAACGTTGCGGTTCAAATCGTCATAAATCAATCGAACCTGGCGGCACATCTTCTCAAATTGATTTGGATAAAGAGACTGGGCACCATCACTGAGCGCCTCCTCAGGAGCATGATGCACTTCCACCATCAGCCCATGTGCCCCCACGGCAACAGAAGCACGGCTCAGTGGTATTACCTGATCTCGGCGACCCGCCGCATGGCTGGGATCGATAATAATCGGAAGGTGGCTTTCTTTAAGTACAACAGGAACTGCGGAAAGATCCAGCGTATTTCGGCTGTGATGGGCAAAAGTCCGGACGCCCCTTTCACACAATATTACCTGGGAATTTCCAATTTCTAAAATGTATTCAGCCGCCATCAGCCATTCATCGATGGTTGCAGCCATGCCCCTTTTGAGCAAAACCGGCTTGTTCGACCGACCCGCTCGTCGCAGCAAACTGAAATTCTGCATATTCCGTGTTCCGATCTGAATGATATCGGCATATTCTTCCACCAAATCGAAAGTTTCATAATCCATCACTTCCGTGACCACCGGCATCCCGGTTTTCTCACGAACTTTTGACAATATTTTCAATCCCTCTTCCCCGAGTCCCTGAAATGAATACGGCGATGTTCTGGGCTTAAACGCCCCGCCTCTGAAAAGCTGTGCGGCTTGCAATTCACTCTCTATGGCACAGGGTCCGGCGATAATGGTCAGGCTTCCACTGCCGATAGATATATCATCGATCTTTATTACGGTATCTTCAGGTTTAATTTCTCGGCTTACAAGTTTATACGGACGTGTCACATGGATGGCGTCCTTTACCCCCGGCAGACTCAAAAACGGCCCAGCATCAACGTGCCCCTTATTGTTCAAAATCCCGATGGACACCCTTTCTCCTCCTGGAATCGGACGCGCCGTATACCCTTTTTGTTCAATTGCAGCCACCACGGTATCGATCTCCGTCTGTTTGGCTTTTTTGTCCATAACAATCAGCATCATCTGCCTCCTTATTCGTTGATTAGATCCCCCTGCAGTAGGCTGCAGGATTCTTCCCAAAAAAAAAGACCGTGAGCTTCAAGGTGCCCACGGTCCTTCATTACCCGTCATGCTAATGGCTCAAGGAGACTTGAACCGGTCGGCACACTTTTTCCTTCCGGTTATCTGCCACCAGCGCCAATAATATTTTTGTTTCCTTAAAGTTTCCATCTTTGTATTTTATTAAAAACACCTTTTTTTGATTAACATTAAAACTACTGAAACCGGCTCGGTCTTGTCAAGATATTTTTCAATGTGTTTATGCCAACCCCATATGAATGTATTCTGTGGAGAAAACGATTCCAACTTTCATTTAGGTATTTTTTTTAACAACCTAAAAAATCTTGACAAATGCTTTTTATTAAGGATAAGTTGTGTTAAACAAACGGTGAAAAAAATGAATGACAACAGTATCCAAAAAACATTAAAAAAAATCGATATTAAATACTGGTGTTGGCAAACCCAAATTAACGGGTCTGCCCCAGGGACTTGATCAACCGACGTATAATTAAAAATCTACAAAGGACCAAGGGCAACTCAAACCCACGGTCTTTTTTTTTGACTTCGAACAGGCCGTGGAATTTTCCACGGCTTTTTTTGTTTTTTTAGAAAGGAAAATCCATGCTGATCAATGAATTCCCCGACATAGATGAGTTTCGCAACCTGGCAGAACAAGCCAATGTCATTCCGGTATGTATGGAGATGTTGGCCGATACGGAAACTCCGGTATCCCTCTTGAGAAAAATCTATAAAAATAACGCTTCCGTCTTTCTGTTTGAAAGCGTTGAGGGCGGTGAAAGATGGGGCAGATATAGTTTTTTAGGCGTCTCCGCAAGAACGCATATCCGAATATTCCCGCAATTTGTGGAAGTCTGTGAAAACGAATCCCGCAGGCAGATCCCCCACAACGGGGACCCGCTCGCTGTTTTGAGAATATTAATGAATCGTTATCAACCAGCACAAGTTTCCGGACTGCCAAGATTTTGGGGAGGAATGGTGGGATATTTAACCTATGAAATGGTCTCCTTTTTTGAATCGATCCCCAACCTTTTGCCGGAAAACAAACCCCTGGCCCATTTCATCATTCCGGATGAACTACTTATATTCGACAATATCCGACATACATTACTCTTGGTCGTTATCTCCTTTCTGGAAAAAGCGCAGAATCCGGATGAGGCGTTTCATCGGGCAACTGACCGCCTCAAATCTTTACTTGGTGAGATGGAACAGCATGTGCCTGAAGACGATGTCTATCCGAATAAAGTTGATTTTGTTTTGAGGGCACTGTGGGAGGAAGATGATTTTCGATCCCTTGTTAAACAGGTTAAGGAATATATCCGGGCCGGCGATGTCATTCAGACCGTAATCTCCAAGCCGTTTACCTGTGCTTTCCCGCCCGATCCGTGGACACTCTATCGGGCCCAGAGATTCATCAACCCTTCCCCCTACCTCTACTTTCTCGGTCTTGAAGAGATGACTCTTGTGGGCTCCTCCCCGGAAACGATGGTCCGCCTGGAAACCGGCGTTGCCACCCTTCGGCCCATTGCCGGAACCCGGCCGAGGGGTAAGAACGAGCAGGAAGACAGATCTCTGGCCAATGAACTCCTTGCCGACGAAAAAGAACGGGCCGAACACTTGATGCTGGTGGATCTGGGCCGTAATGACCTGGGGCGCGTTGCAGAGGTGGGAACCGTTCAGGTCACCGACTTGATGATTGTCGAACGCTATTCTCATGTCATGCACCTGGTTTCAAATATCTGCTGTGACCTGAAATCCGATTACGATGCCTGGGATCTGCTGCAGGCAACCTATCCTGCCGGAACTTTGTCCGGAGCACCTAAAATAAGGGCCATGGAGATTATCGCTGAGCTTGAACAAAGCCCCAGAGGCCCTTACGGCGGCGCTGTGGGGTATATTTCGTTCCATGGGAACATGGACATGGCCATTACCATTCGGACCGCAAGCATTGAGAACGGAACACTAACGGTACAAGCCGGCGCTGGTATAGTTGCCGATTCCAACCCCGAGAGCGAGCGAGAGGAGACCGTCAATAAAGCGATGGCCATGCAAAAAGCACTGCAGTTGGTTCAAAAAGAATACAACTCAAATATTTCCGGGAAAACTTGAAGGGAAGAAAATAATGATCATAATGATAGACAATTACGATTCATTCACCTACAACCTGGTGCAATATCTGAAACAAATCGGTACTTCCGTCAAGGTCGTCCGAAACGATGCTGCTTCAATTGCTGATCTCATCTCCTGGGAACCTACAGGTATCGTTATATCACCCGGACCGGGTCGGCCTGAAACAGCGGGAATTTCAATGTCTGCGGTGCAACATTTCTCAGGTAGAGTCCCCATCCTCGGCGTATGTCTCGGCCACCAGGCCATTGGCGCCGTTTTCGGTGGAAAAGTAGTTGCCGCTAAACGGCTTATGCATGGTAAGACATCCATGATCCATGCGGATGGGAAAATGATATACCAGGGTATTCACAAACCCTTCCAGGCAATGCGCTATCACTCCCTTGCAGTCTCCCGAGAAGATTTCCCCGAATGTTTGGAAATTAGCTCGGAAGCAGATGATGGGGAAATTATGGGCATCCGGCACAAAAAACATTCCACAACAGAAGGAATCCAATTTCATCCGGAATCTATTATGACACCTTTGGGCAAACGGCTTTTGAGAAATTTTCTCAAC
The DNA here is from genome assembly GCA_019314155.1 of Deltaproteobacteria bacterium. GTDB lineage: Bacteria > Desulfobacterota > Desulfobacteria > Desulfobacterales > UBA11574 > JAAXQD01. Next base: position 2,897 of record JAFCZV010000280.1, on the reverse strand, counting down.
AAAACAAAAAACCATTCACCAGTGATAGATGACTGATAAAAAGGGAAATTTCATTATGTTTAAGAAGAATCTTGGCAAAATTGTCCAGAGAAATGACTTGACTGAACCCCAGATGGCTCAAATGATCACCGATATTTTTTCGGGCAATGTGACTGAAGCCCAGATCGGCGCAATGATGGCAGCGTTGGCCACAAAAGGAGAAACCTTTGAAGAACTGGCAGGAGCGGCTCGAGCCATGCGCCGGAAAGCGCTGCGAATTCAAGCACCCGGCGCAACGGTTGTGGACACCTGCGGAACCGGTGGAGACGGCGCTCAGACATTTAATATTTCAACCACAACAGCCTTCGTGGTTGCAGGGTGCGGGGTGACGGTCGCCAAGCATGGGAACCGATCTGTAACGAGTCGATGCGGCAGTCCTGAAATCGTTGAAGAAGCTGTTCATGAAATCGGTATAGGTTTTCTTTTTGCGCCCCTTTATCACGGAGCCATGAAATATGCGGCCAAAGCAAGAAAGGAAGTTGGACTGCGTAGTATCTTTAACATGCTGGGGCCGCTTACGAATCCCGGCGGAGCCAATTGCCAGCTACTCGGGGTATATGCACCTGAACTGACGGAAATGTTTGCAAATGCCTTACAGCTTCTTGGGGCAAAAAAAGCTTTTGTAGTCCATGGCCATGACGGACTCGATGAGATTACCGTTTGTGCACCCACCCGTGTTTCAGAACTCAAAGACGGTTTTATCCGAACGTATGATATTTTTCCTGAACAATTTTTCGGTCAACAGGCGGACTCAAAAGATCTTTTGGGAGGAGATCCTGAAGAAAATGCTCAAATTACCCTAAATATCTTAGACGGCGAAACCGGGCCTCGACGGGATGTGGTGCTAATTAATACTGCCGCGGCTCTCGTGGCGGCAGAAGCTGCGGATGATTTGAAGCAAGGGATCCGATTGGCTGAAACTTCCATTGATGAAGGTGCTGCAGCCGAGAAAATGAAAGCGTTGATCCAGTATACCCAGGAAAACGGCTAATGGCTGAAGACATATTGAATAAAATCGTTGAAAATAAAAGGCGGGAGATCGCTTTGGCAAAACGAAATTTGCCGGAACGCGCGCTTCGTGAAAAATGCTCAAAACCTCGGAGAAAGCGCCCGTTTTTAAAAAATCTCGAAAAGCCCGGGCCCTCCGGAATTAATATCATTGCTGAAATCAAACGGGCTTCCCCTTCCAAGGGTGTCATTTGTGCTAACCTGGATCCTGCTGCTCTTGCCAAAGACTATGAATTGGGAGGTGCGGCGGCCCTCTCTGTACTCACCGATCAACCTCATTTTAAGGGTAGTTTCGAGGATTTGAAAATCGCCCGTGAGACAACAACGCTTCCGGTACTTCGGAAAGACTTTCTGATTTCCGCTTACCAGATTTTTGAATCCGCCGTTATGCAAGCCGATGCCCTTCTTCTGATCGTTCGAATTCTTGAACAGGAACAGCTCAAAGATTATCTCAGTTTATGCGATGAACTACAGATGGATGCGCTGGTGGAAATTCATTCGGAATATGATCTTGAAAAGGCTACCCGGGCAGGCGCCCGCCTGATCGGGATCAACAACCGCAACCTGCGATCTTTTGAAACCGATATAGACATCGCAGTTCGCATGAAATCCCTTCTCGGTCCCGATCAGGTGGCAGTGGCGGCCAGCGGAATTCAGACACGAGAAGACATTGAAAAAATAAAAGGTTCGGGAATCTGGAACTTTCTAATCGGTGAAAGTCTTGTTAAGTCTCAAAATCCAAAGGATTTTCTTAAATTCCTCCAGGGATAATATGTCCTGAAAAAGAGCATTGAAAGAACATAAAAGTAAAGAATCCGGCCCCAGATGACCCGGCTTTGGTTTGTCCCTGAAGGGGGCTGTTTTTCCGCATGCAGTGGACGTCAGTTACGCTGTGGAGGAGGCCCCCGGCAAAAGGATCTTGACAAAATCAAAGCCTTGATGGATGCTGTTTCTATGTGCGGGATTGATAAAAACCCGGACAATAGTCTTTAAGGGTTTCCCAAAATTCAAACATCGACCTGTTTTCGAAAATATCACTGTTATTATTAAAGAGGTAAAAAATGAGAAAAACAATAGAATTAAAACGGGTGGTGGTCACCGGTTTGGGGATGGTGACTTCACTGGGTCTGGATGTGCCCACGACTTGGGAGGCCATGGTCGCCGGGAAATCCGGCATAGATCAAATTACACAGTGGGGCGATTTGGAAAAAGTTAAAGCGCGATTTAAACTGGCGGAGAACTTTCCCCTGATTGTCGGAGAAGTCAAAGATTTTAACATTAAAGATCTGATTAAACAAAGAAAACACGGCTTTTCAAAAGAGGATCTAAAGCAGGTTAAATATATGGATGCCTTCACCCAGTATGCTTATGCAGCAACACTGGAAGCAATTTCCGATGCCAATGTAAATTTAGAACAAGGAGAAATCGATGCTGATCGGGTCGGCGTCATTATCGGCTCCGGCTTAGGCGGTCCCAAAACTTGGGAAACCGAATTTGAACGTTTCTATAAAGGCAAGAGAGTTTCGCCCTTTCTAATTCCCCGTCTGATACCGAATCTGGCTGCCGGCAATGTCAGTATCTCATTTAAAGCCAAAGGCGCCAATGCCTGTCTGGCAACTGCCTGTGCTTCCGGTTCGCATGCAATTGGTGAAGCTTTCCAGAGAATTCAACTAGGTAAAGAAGACGCAATTGCCTGTGGTGGAACAGAAGCTGCGATTACACCTTTAACGATCGCTGGTTTTCATGCAATCAAAGCCTTGTCATCAAAATATCAGACACCCCAAACCGCTTCCCGACCCTTTGACATAGACCGCAACGGTTTTGTTATGGGAGATGGATCTGGCATACTG
>JAFCZV010000027.1 GCA_019314155.1 Deltaproteobacteria bacterium | reverse complement strand
AATATTCCAGCATTCCATCATTCCAGGTTCCCAAGGAGGCTACGATCCACAAATCCTTTAGGTATGCTCATATACATCTATAAGATCGTTTTTGGACAAGAGTGAATAAGTTTATATTTGAACCAAACATGCTCGATGTCGCTCACAAAAGACTTTTTACGAAGCCGTCAATGATGAATAACGAAAAAATTAGGAAGGAGCTGTCATGAGACCTGTATGCTTGATCATTCGAGACGGATGGGGATACAGCGAAAACGTGCGGGGAAATGCCGTTCGCGCCGCCAAAACACCCAATATCGATCTGTACAAAGCCAAATATCCATGGACACTTTTGGACTGTTCCGGTGAACCTGTCGGGCTTCCGGATGGATATCAGGGATCATCGGAGGTGGGGCACCTCAACATGGGCGCCGGGCGAATCGTCATTCAAGAACTCAAGCGCATTGACGATCAATTGAGTACAGGTGAACTCTTTGAGTCGGAGAAATGGAAGCAGCTTGTGAATCACTGGAAAGAACGCCGGAGTTGTCTTCATCTATTCGGTCTGCTTCAGGATGAGGGCGTACATGCCCACCAGGAGCATCTCTTCAAGATCATGCGGCGGGCAAGGCTGGAATATCCTGAAGGGACGATCATCATCCATCCTTTTCTGGACGGGCGTGATACCCCGCCGCGGAGTTGTCTGGAATATCTCGCAAAGCTCAAGCTGGTCATGGAAGACGTTGGCGGGTGTTCTATCGGTACGGTAATGGGGCGTTACTACAGTATGGACCGTTCCAGGAACTGGAAACTCACCGACATCGCCTATCATTGCATCGTTGCCTGCGAAGGTCGAAAAGCCGTTGATGCCGAGACTGCTGTCAGGGAATCGTATGCAAATGACAAAACTCCGGATGGTGTGGAGATGTTCGACGAATACATTCCACCCTATGTTATCGGCGACTATGACGGCGTCAAGAATGGCGATTGTATTCTCCATACCAATTATCGCCAGGACCGTGCAATTCAACTCACCATGGCGTTTGTGGATCCAAAATATCCGGGAAAACCGAAGACCCGGCGAACTGTAACCTTTGTCGGGCTGACACGTTACTGGGATGAGTTCACGGAATACATCCTTGGTGCTATGGACGCGGGTGGCGGTATGAACAATCTGCTCGGAGAGGTTATCTCCAATGCAGGCTTACATCAGCTGCGAATCGCTGAAACTCAGAAATTCAGACACGTTACCAGTTTTTTTAACGGCAAAGCCACGACGCCATACAAAAATGAGGACCAGATCGATGTCCCAAGCTGTTTTGATCCGGCCACCTTTGCCAGTCATCCGGAGATGGATGCGTATCAGGTGACCGAAGAACTCCTCCGGCGGCTTGAAAACAACCCGTATAAGTTGATTGTGGTTAACTATGCAAACGGTGACATGGTCGGCCATACCGGCGACATGGATGCGGCGACCAAAGCCATCGAAGTCGTTGACGAATGCGTGGGCAAAATTGTGGACCGTCTTCTTGAACTTGACGCTAACATCCTCATCACGGCAGATCACGGAAATTCGGAACAGATGATCGATTATGAGACTGATATGACCAAGACCAGCCACACCCTCAATCCTGTTGAGATAATTTACGTTGCCAGCGATTCACCGGGCAAGCGGCTGATCGCTGGTGGCAAATTGAGCGATATCGCGCCTACGGTTCTGTCTCTCCTCGGGTTGAATATCCCGGAGGAAATGACCGCCCAAAATTTGATGGCGTCGTAAAAAGTCCCATCTACTGCGTTGTAGACAGCATCGCCAGACTTCCTTTAACCAATGTCTCAGTATGCACAAAGTGAGACATATTGTCTCAAGAACGTTTTTCCACTCATTTTTAGCCCCCGTAAATTTTATCATTATTTCTTCAACATAAAGATAATATTGATTTAATATGCAGTTAATCAGACATGGCATGAAAATTGAACAGGATCATTATATTATTTGAATCCTCTTGACATGACCACATTGTGGTATTATATAGTATGGCATATAATTAGAAAATCCTTCTATTGACTTTATTAAAACATGGAGTTAAGCCATGAAAAAAGATAGAAGTCCTGTCCACGCCAAAGGCTACAGAAATGTCTTTTGTCCGCATTATCGAAGCTGTCTCGACCATGCCAGTGAAAAATACTGGAACTATTGGAATTGTATGGATTGCCGGTATAAATGTGATCAAGCCCCCGTTATGGAAGTAGTCGTATCCAAGGCAAGCACAAATCCGTATTACTCGATTTCGCCGGCCGTTAACGGGAAGTTGAAGAATGTTTCAATATGAAATCAGGCAACACGTTGATAAAATAAAAGGAGGTGAAACATATGAAGCGGTTTACCATACCAAGAGTAGCTCACTGTAGCGACGGCTGCAGTTTTCAGTCCCGGGCAAGACGTTAAACTGCCCAGACCATCCATTTTTGACCATCACCCGTATTTGAAATTTTCCCATTTTCATATAGAAATTTATCCAAAATTTAAATTTCCTTGCATTTATCGATGTGGCTTGGCATAGATAGTGCCTGAACGAAAACTGTCTTTTCCGCCAATATCTGCGTCAGACTCAAATTTTAATCAAAAGAATTCCTCGCAGCTTTGCTGCGGGGTGAAAAATGAGGAAGGGGTTAGTTTGGAAGGGGAAACGACGTGTCCCCTTCCAATACAAAATGGATTTTTTAACCCCTTTGATACCTCGTAGCTCTGCTGCGGGGTAGTTCATTCCTCGAAATACTACCAGTATTACTGTGGTTAAAATTTTCGTCTTCCTTGATCTTAACGAAAAATCCTAGTTTTCGTTCGGACACTAGATAACCTAAAATCAGATAAAAACATCACCATACAAAGCGTTTACAAAAAAATAGGGGTAAAATTTGATAGTCCCGAAAAAATAAACAGACGAATCACAAACCGAGAACCCATGAAAAGGAGACCATGAATGATGAGCAAAAAAATATTAGTGGCCATCGACGATTCTGAAAATGCGTTGCGCGCAGTTGAATTTGTATCACAATCTTTTTCTACGGATAATAAGATTACCTTATTCAACGTCATACAAGACACGGCTACCTTATGCGAAATGAACAGCCCTGAGTTAACGCCCTATTTTACATCTCAACAAAGCGCTTTTTGTCTGCTTGAAAATAAAAAAAAGGAGTTGGTTGGGCAAGCATTGAAAAAAGCCAATGCGATGCTTTTAGACGCCGGATTCGACGAAAACAATATCACCACAAAAGCAGAGTTCAAAAATAAGGGGATCGCCAGAGATATTATACAAGAAGCGCAAGATGGATATAACGTTATCGTCATGGGGAAAAGGGGTGTGTCGGGATTCAAAGATTTCCTTCTGGGGAGTATTTCTCAAAAAGTTTTCAACTTGGCAAAGGATGTATCTGTTTTATTCGTGAATTAACATGATCCCTGGACCCTATTTTGCGCAAGTTGACATTGCATTTCTGTTGTTCTATGGTTTTCAAAAAATTTTGAGGTGAATGTCATCGAAATCATATCCACCGTAACGGAGATTCAGGCGCGTTCTGATCATATGCGCCGTCAGGGAAAGACAATCGTTTTGGTTCCCACCATGGGATTTCTTCATGAAGGCCACCTGTCCCTGATGCGGGAGGGGAAGACCCATGGAGATGATCTGGTGGTGAGTATTTTTGTAAATCCCACCCAGTTCGGTCCCGATGAAGACTTAGAGACATATCCCAGGAATCTTGAAAGAGATCTTGACCTGGTTCGAAAAGAAGGCGTTGATGCAGTATTTATCCCGGATCTCCATGAGATATACGGAGACAGATTTCAGACCTACGTCGAACTGGAGAAACTGCCGAATTACCTGTGTGGGAATTCGAGGCCGGCGTTCTTTAAGGGCGTTGCAACCGTCGTCGCCAAACTGTTTAATATTGTCAAACCCCATGTGGCTGTTTTTGGACAGAAGGACTATCAACAACTTGTGATCGTACGCCAAATGGTGCGAGATCTTAATTTGGATATAACGGTCATCGGAGCCCCCACGGTTCGGGAACCTGACGGGCTAGCCATGAGTTCGCGAAATACCTACCTGACACCGGAACAGCGGGTGAGTGCTCTGTCCCTGTACCAATCCTTGATCAACGCACAGGTGCTTCTTGAGAGCGGAATAAAAGATGCAGCAGGAATTGTCAGCTCGGCAACAGATCTGATACGATCTCATCCGGATACCGAAATCGATTACATCACCGTCTGCGATCCGGAAACCCTGGTCGATGTCAAAACCATCGACAGGCCGGTACGGATGGTCCTTGCAGTCAAAGTGGGAAAAGCCCGCCTCATTGACAATATGCTTCTGAGACCATAAACTTACCTGAGAATCCGAAGACCCAGCGGTCTGTTTTCAAAATTGATTTAAACTCGATTCGGTGTCGTCTGTCCTCTTTTTAGGCTTACTTTTGCAGGAGATTTAGCCGACTATGAAGGATTGATGAACTCATAGCTTGTGGTTTAAACCTTAAAAACAAAAGGCCAATCAATGAATGGAAAGACGTGCGCGGAGATCAATCTGGACCACCTGATTTACAATATCCGTGCCATCCAACAGAAGGTTTCCCCGTCCGAGATAATTCCGGTGGTAAAAGCGGATGCCTATGGGCACGGTGCCGTGGCCGTTACCAAACGTCTTGTGAAAGACGGTTTTAAATTTTTTGCGGTGGCAAAGTTTCAAGAGGCTATGGAATTACGGGAAAGCGGAATATCTCAGCCGATACTGATTTTTGGAAGGCTGTTTCCAAATGAAATCCCAGAGGCCATAAAGGCCGGTTTCAGAATCACCCTGTTTGGTGAAGCGGACATCCGCTGGATTGAAAAAGCCGGACAGGGAAAACCGGCAAACGTCCATGTGAACGTTGAGACCGGTATGGGAAGAATCGGTGTTCTTCTGGACCGGGAACCTGCTTTCTTCAACACTCTATTACAGTCAAAACACTGTATTTGGGAAGGACTCTACTCACATTTTTCCACCTCAGATGAGAAGGACAAGACATACGCAAACCTTCAATTGTCCAGATTTCAAAAGATACTTTCCCGGTTGAAAGAAAAAAATCAACAACCGGCGATGATTCACATGGCCAACAGCGGTGCGGTTTTGGATATGCCGGAAAGTACGTTCAAGGCCGTTCGCCCCGGCATATTGCTGTATGGTCATTACCCCTCATCAGAGACATCCCGATCGATTAAACCCAAACAAGTGATGACCTTGAAAACATTTGTGGCCCATATACGGAAAATTCCGGCCGATTTTCCGGTGAGCTACGGCAGACGATGGATATCAAAAACCCCCACGACAATCGCTGTACTCCCGATCGGTTATGCAGATGGGATTCGTCGCGACTTGATGGACAAAGGTGAAGTTCTCATAAAAGGCAAACGGTACCCAATGGTCGGTCGAGTCACCATGGATCACATCATGTTCGATGTGGGCAAGGACCCGATAAACCCCGGAGACGAAGTGATTTTATGGGGTGATGGGGTGCAGGATTCCATTCAACTCATCGATGTTGCAGAAAAATTAGGAACCATAACGTATGAATTGACCTGCGGTGTATCCAAACGCGTTCAGCGCATTTATGTTGGAGATCAATGACGAACCCTTAGCCATCAATTTTCAATCTGTTCGATTATTCCATCATGGGAAATGATTTTCCCGTCTTGATTAAATACGACATTATTGTCGAGAATGATCAGCCCCGATGTTTCAATCACCTTTTGTTTGTATTCCCATTGCCGTTGTATCTGATATTTATGGAGTTTAAATTGCCAGAAAAGCCAGAGCAGCAGAAAAATCAAAATTCCGGCCACCATCACGCAAAGAAGAATGAAAAGGTAAAAAGCCGTTTTTTCTCCTATATGTCCCAACACCCTCAATATTACATCGAACTTAAATAAGACGACGGAACTGATCCCCAGAATAAACAGACCTGCAAGGATCGGCACTTGCTGAATAATGGAAAACAAGAATCTGAAGCTGTGCCCGAACCGTTTCATTTTGGCTCCCACAAAGGAACTTTCTTAATATCCAAAAGGATTTTTTTTGTCAAACCTGTATTGACGGCTTTGTAAAAAGTCTTTTGTGAGCGACATCGAGCAAAATCAGACTTTTTACAATTTTATCAAGTTTCACACCTTTATAGTATCCCCTGATTTAATTTCCTTTCCAACAGGGCTCTGTTTATAAAAAAGTCGACAATTGAACAAGTGTTCTCTTGTCCCTGAAAAATCAAAGCAGCAAAAAATCAGGGTTTACAAACAAAATCGTGAATGATATTCAGATAATAAAAGTAGTTAGCTCGAACAGATCAAGCCCTTTATGATTAATGGCCGTTGGAGGGTTTTTTCGGAGGGCAGACCAAAGCCGGGCCATTTGGGATCGGATGATTTTGATGAGTAAGAACTTAGGGCTTCGCCCCGCCTGCCATTGCAAGGCACGAGCGGGCAGGCCCAATTGGAATATTGGAATGCTGGAATAATGGAACAATGGGTTTTGGGATGATGAAGTGATGGTTTAATGCCAAAACCCATTTTTACAAAAAAAATAAAAATGGATCATATCCTTTAAAATATCAATATTCCATCATTCCATGTTTGAGGCAAGCGTTAAAGCCTCAAAAAATGTCCTATATTTTCATTGAGTTGTAGAAATTCCGAAACGTTCAATTATGACACAAAATAAACTTACCAGAAATAATGTTATTCTTTTAATTTGTTTATTGATAACCGTCCTTTTCTATCCAATGTTGTCGGTTCATAGAAAGATCATTAAAGACATAATTTTTACGGCCATAATTCTTTCAGGTATTTTTTCACTCCATTTTTCAAAAAAAACGCGAAACATCCTGATTATCTCTGGAGCGGTTACAATATTTTTAACCTGGCTGGAGGTTTTTATTGTCAATGATGGGATAAAATTAGCCGCTTTCTTATCATTTTTTTGTTTTAACGTGTTTATTACAGTGTTCATGATCCGACATGTGGCCAGACATAAAAATGTCACGGTTACCATTTTAATCAATTCAATCAACGGTTATTTATTTATCGGCCTTTTGGGAGCTGTTCTGCTGGCCATGGTAGAAATATTTCAGGATTATTTTTTACATATAGGCAGTGGAGCGATTAATTTTGCGGGGAACACTTCCCAGGGATTTCACGATTATCTCTACTTCAGTTTTGTTACGATGACGACGCTCGGATACGGGGATATCACACCGGTTTCATCTTTGGCTAAATCTGTTACCATCCTCATTGCCATTATGGGTCAGCTCTATTTGACGATGCTGGTTGCCATGCTGGTCGGCAAGTTTTTAAGTCGATCTGAATAAGGCCGATATCGTGTTTTACTCTATTCCTTCAATTTCTGACAGACAGAGCATAAAATCATTTGCAAAGGCGTCTTGAATACTATCCTCTTGCCCAAACTCAGAAACGTCGGTTGCCACATTTCTTTTAATTCCGTATTCGACATCCCAGCCTTTTTTTTTCAGCAACTCGACCAATATTTCAGCCTGCTCCTTTGTGGCATCGTCGCCAATATTTTGCTCTGCGATAAAGAATTTCATGTCATCATCCTTTTGAAAAAATATACTGTCATTTATTATGATTTTCAATACCCCTCCGCTTGTCGAAGTACGGCGGAGATCCCGTCTTTGCGGGGCGGCGAAAAGCTTCATTAAAGCCCTAATTCGAGTCAACATCCTTCATGGTAAAACCGGGCTCAGCGAAAAGACTCGGCATATCTACCAGCAATGGGATAAAAGATCAATCATTGAATCTGATGAAAAGTCTGTGTATAGGTCAAACGCATTTGAATCCCAATAGAGAGAAACACGCCGTCGTTTCGCTGTACCGAAATCAAATGCGTTAACTTTGAATCTGTGTTCTGTTAAACTTGATAAAATTCCAAAGACTTGATTGAATAGGGTAAAAAGGAGAATGAAAATGAAAGATCGGTTCGATATTTTCCCGGTGGGCGTCATAAGAAAACAGAATGGGGATGTCTGTATTGAAATTTTTGAAAAATATGGCGACGCGCTTTTGGGATTGGATGATTTTTCCCACATAACCGTCTGTTACTGGTTTCATGAAAATGATAACCATGAAAAAAGAAACACCCTGCAGGTTCATCCGAGGAAAGATAAAAACAACCCTCTAAGGGGGGTGTTTGCGACCCATTCTCCATTAAGGCCCAATCTGATTGCCATATCCATTTGTAAAATACTGTCCATAAAGGACACCACCATTTTTATCGAAAAGATCGATGCGCTCGACGGCTCTCCGATCATCGACATCAAATGTTTCATTCCCAGCCGTGCTTTGACATCCGAAATAAAATTGCCGGACTGGGTGTAAAAAGGGAATATGGTGCTGACAGAGCTTTCAGGACAAATTGAGAGAATTACTTACACCAACGAAGAAAACGGTTATACCATTGCCAGGATTAAGGTCTACGGGCAGCGGGATCTGGTAACCGTTGTAGGCTATTTGATGTCACCAACCCCCGGCGAAATTCTCAACTTGAAAGGTGAATGGGTCAATCACCCCAAGTTCGGCGAGCAGTTTAAGGTGGTGGAATACAAAACAACGGTTCCGGCCACCGTTTTTGGGATTGAAAGATATCTGGGATCCGGTCTTATCAAAGGGCTTGGCCCCGTCATGGCCGGCCGTATTGTTAAAAAATTTGGTAAAAAAACCCTGGATGTCATCGAAAACGACATCGAAAAACTGGGCACTGTAGAAGGTATCGGCGAAAAACGCATTACCATGATTCAACAGGCATGGGAGGAACAAAAAGAAATTCGGAATGTCATGCTGTTTCTGCAGTCCCACGAGGTCAGTTCCGGATATGCCACGAAAATATTTAAGCAGTATGGGAATCGATCCGTTGCCGTCGTAACCGAAAACCCCTATCGCCTGGCAACGGATATTTTTGGTATCGGGTTTGTGATTGCCGATGGTATTGCCGAAAAACTCGGGGTTTCGAAAGATTCACCTTTACGGGTTGTAGCCGGTATAATTTATGTTCTCGACCAGCTTTCCGACGAGGGTCATGTTTTTTACCCGTATGAATCTCTTGTGAGAAAGAGCCGGGAAATTCTCGGTGTTGAAAAGGATGTTGTGGTTGAAGCCCTCGGCAGACTTTCCATGGATAATAGGATAATTATTGAAGATATACATGAAAGCATCGACGAATTCAAAGCGAACAACAAAGGCGTGTATCTGGCCAAGTTTCATCTCTGTGAAACCAGCATCGCCAAGCGATTAAAGACGCTGTTAGCCGCTCCAAAATCCATCCGTAACGTCACAACCGAAAACGCACTCCATTGGGTCCAGGGACAACTCGATATTACTCTGGCAGAAAATCAGGCCAAAGCGATACGATGCGCGCTGGAAAAAAAGATTATGGTAATTACCGGCGGACCGGGCACCGGAAAAACCACAATTATCAATGCAGTATTAAAAATTTTTTCCAGGCTCGGCGTGAGGGCGCTGCTGGCGGCTCCTACGGGCAGAGCTGCAAAACGGATGAGCGAAACCTCGGGTCATGAGGCCAAGACCATCCATCGTCTGTTGGAATATAGTTTTACTCACGGTGGGTTTCAAAAAAATGAGGAGAAACCGCTCAACTGTGATCTGCTCATCCTGGACGAAGTCTCCATGATCGATACCATACTGATGCACCATTTATTAAAGGCGATTCCAACCTTTGCCACAGTTGTCCTTGTGGGCGATGTCAACCAACTGCCATCGGTCGGGGCCGGGAATGTCCTCAATGATATTATCGCCTCCGGCACGATTCCGGTGGTGGAACTGAACGAAATCTTCCGTCAGGCCCAAGAAAGCCGGATCGTTGTCAATGCCCATAAAATCAACAGCGGAATTCTTCCGGTATTTGAAAACCATGAAGCGGGCAATGATTTTTATTTTATCCAGCAGGAAGATCCTGAAAAGGTTCTGGAGATTATACTGGAACTGACAAAGACACGCATCCCCAGACGTTTCGATTTGGATCCGGTGGACGACATTCAGGTGTTGACACCCATGCACAAGGGTATCGTAGGATCCGGGAACCTCAATATGGCCCTCCAAGAAAGCCTAAACCCTTCTCAGGAGATGATCACACGGGGAAATCAGAATTTCAAGGTCAACGATAAAGTCATGCAGATCAGAAACAATTATGACAAAGATGTGTTCAATGGTGACATCGGCAGGATTGTCGACATAAGACGGGATGATTATGAGATTACGGTAACGTTCGACGGACGGGATGTTATTTACGAGTCTTCCGACCTGGATGAATTGGTTCTGGCCTATGCCATCTCCGTTCACAAGTCCCAGGGCTCGGAATATCCGGCCGTGGTGATCCCTGTGCTAACCCAGCATTATATCCTTCTGCAGCGAAACCTGATCTATACGGCCGTAACAAGAGGTCGAAAATTGGTGGTAATGGTCGGCACCCGGAAAGCCTTTGCCATGGGGGTCAATAACGATAAAACCCAAAAACGTTTTACCTACCTAAAACATAGATTGAAGTGAAATTTTTCCTTTTAAATATCGTTGTCTTTTTGGCTCGGGAAATTTTTCAATGGCATAGCGCAACATGGTGCGAGGCATTTTCATATAATGTTTTTTCAAAAATGTCTCTTCGGTGACCCTATCCCTTTTGCCGATCTCCCGGAGCATCCACCCAACCGCCTTATGAATCAAGTCCTCTGGGTCAGTTAGCAGGATTTTTGCAATTTCCAGGGTTTCTTGATATTGATCGTGTTTGATAAAATGAAATGTTGAAATAATCGCAATCCTCCGCTCCCATAAGTTTTCAGATTTTGCGAGTCTGTAAAGGGATGCCTTGTTTTTACCCATGAGGAAGGCGCCTACAATATGATGGGCGGACCCGTCGACCAGATCCCAACTGTTTATGAATGGCGTGTTTTCAAGGTATAGATCGTATATTTTCTTTTTTGTGATTTCATCTCCACTCCCATAGTTGCGAACCAGAATCAGAAGTGCAAGAAACCGTTCCTCGTGGATTGAAGACGCGAGTAACGCCTTGACTTCCGAGATGGTTATATCTTGAAACTCTTTGGCCAGTTTCCTGAGGTCGGGAACTCTGACACCGATGAAAATATCACCCTCACCATATTCTCCGGGTCCGGTCTTGAAAAATTTTTGCAGAATCTCTGCCGTCTCGCTCCTCGCAAGTTGTTTCAATCTTTTTTTGATGTTTTTCATAAGATGTTCGGGTTATAAGTTCCTTCCGATGGGAAATAACGGCTCCGCCTTTTTTTGCTTGAAGTGAATCAACAGGATGCCTGATACAATCAACAGCAAGGCAATAAGAATGTTGGCGGTTATGGGTTCTCCCAGCATCAGACCTCCCAGGGCGACACCTGAAACCGGCATGATGAAAATAAAAGAATGAAGCGCTACGGCTCCGTACTTTTTGAGCAAGGTAATCCAGGCGACGAAACAGAAAGAAGCTGTCACAAGCCCCTGGTACATCAGCGCGCACAAAACATTTACGTCAATATGGGCGATCATAATCGGGTCCCAAAGGAATCCCTCGAGAAAAAAGAAAGGGACCGAAAATATCATGGGGTAAAGTACAATGTGAAACGGTTTAAAAGCGTGAATGATCCGTTTGGTATAAACCGCGCTGCATGACCAGAGAAAAGCTGCCGAAAGAATCATGAGATCCCCGACTTTAAAATCGGTTGTAATCCCTTTTTTTTCTAAAAACACGAAGGCCACCCCGGTGAATCCCAGCAGGATGCCAAAGAGTTTTCTTTTGGTAATTTGATCTCCGGGAATGAAATAATGCGCCAGAAACAGTGTAATAAAGGGTTGAAAATTGACCAGCAAGGTTCCACGGGAAGCGTTGCTTTTGCTGAGTCC
>JAFCZV010000279.1 GCA_019314155.1 Deltaproteobacteria bacterium | reverse complement strand
CCCGCTTCTCCTTTCCTTGCCAGACCTGCGTTCAGGAATATGCCCACTATATAAGAATTGTCGCCTTTCTATAGCTGATCGCCTACCGCCATTATCAGGTAATATGTGTTTCATAATATAGACAACTTAATTTTGTTAAAACTCGTAGATTCAAACAATAAGTACCGACAATGGAATCGGACACATTAATAATTAAGACCCAAAATAAGTAGAAAAAGCTAACCTTTTTTATTATTATACTCCATCACAGAAAAATAATTGAACGCCGCCAGTTTAATGAGGTTTTTGGTCAATCTGGGCTGTGTGCGCTGGTATGCCGAGGCGTTTACAATCTGCTCGAGTATGTCTCTTGGATGGCAGCTTCTGAACTGGCGTTTTCCGTGAAAATAGTTCTCAATTAAAAAATCAACCATAGTGTCATCATACGCTATGTCATATTTGGGTGCCAACGACTTCATGATGTGCCGAAACTTTTCTTCTGAGGGATCCCTGAGCTTACCTCTATAGGGTATCCGTCTTAAAAAAGCTTCATCTAATAATTCTCTGGGATCTATGTTGGTGCAAAAAATAAGCAACTCGTCAAATGGGACTTGAAACTTAATCCCGTTGGATAGGGTTAGAAAATCAATTCGCTTTTCCAGAGGAAGAATCCATCGGTTCAATAAATCCCGTGGACTGATCCGCTGACGGCCAAAATCATCCACCACAAAGGTGCCGCAGTTGGCTTTCATCTGGAGCGGAGCTTCCGAGATTTTGGTCTCGGGATTGTACGTGATACCCAAGGACTCCAAATCCATTTCTCCACCGACGATAACGGCCGGCCGCTCGATTTTAATCCATCGTCTGTCGTAATTAGACTCTTTACTCTCAACCGCTTTATGCCACTGGGGGTCGTAAAACTTCAGCAACTCACCGCTGATCAGCAGTGTTTTGGGTATATAGATGGCATCTTTAAAGCATTTGTGAACTCTCTTGGCAATTGACGTTTTGCCGTTTCCCGGCGGACCATACAAGAACACGCCTCTGCCCGAGTTGATTGCCGGCCCCAACGTATAAAAGACATATGGTTCCAGAACCAGGTCTTGGAAGGCATCCCGTAGTTCTTCAAGCCCCGGATTTTCATTTTGAATGGATTGCCTTTCGACGCTTTTTAGATATTCATTGAAGGGAACCGGAGCGGAACCGACGTAGGCAGTAGATTCTGCAGCTATGAGTGCCTTTGCTCGTCCCTGATCTGTCAGCATGTATACAAAGTCATTAACTCCGGCATGGGATTTATAGGCCAAAAACAGTTCCTGTTTTAAGTCCAATAGGATCGGTTCAACGATTTTAAAATGGAGGCAGATTTCATCGGCAATTTGTCTGCCGGTCATTACCCCTTGGCTGTGGAGGAGTTTAAAAATCAGATCTTCAATAAGCTTTTCGTTGAGTCCCGTTGTATCCAGATCTTCCGGGACAGGAGGATAAAACTTTTTCTCTTTCCATTTCGGCAATTCAGATGCATAGATAATTTTACCCATTTGATTTTCTCCATTTAATCGTTTAAAGATTCTATAATTAGAATATAATAAAAGGCAGGACCCAACAAAAGCCCTGCCTTCGTTTCTTAATATTCAATTATTGTGTGTTTAGAATATCTTCAAATGTTGATATGGCCAGCTCTATATGCGGATAGACTTCCGCCTGAGCAGGACAATTCATAATCCAGTCGTTCTGGTCAGGCACAGAAGGATCACCCAGGACACACCCATCCATTTTACCGGCGATATCATCTCTCAATTTATCTAACACACTTTCATCATAGCCATCTTGAAGATAGTTTTTAAGCACTACTATGATTTTGATAGTGAGAGCATTCCTATTGTTTTCGTTGTTGAAGTCGCTGGCATCAAGGCCATTGATCGCAAGAACTGCATCCATTAATGCCCTGATAAAGTCATCCAAATTAGTTGCATCTATAGCAAAAATCGTTACATTGCTGGGGTCACTTTCAAGAAGACCATCATTGACCACCAGATTGAGGGTGTATATCCCCTGGATGTCGGGTTCAAAGTCCGGATATTCCGTTTCAGCACCGATTAGCACGGTCAAGCTACCTTTAGGCTTAGAGGTCATATTCCAGCTGTAGGTAAGCGGATCCAGATTTACATCATAGCTACCGCTGCCATCAAGATTGACGGTATCCCCTACAAGCACCAACTGATTTACGCCAGCATCAGCCACTGGTTTTACATTTTCAGAACTGACCACCACTTCATCTGGAAAGCTCTCCAATCCCAGGTCGTCGGTTACAAACAGATCGATGACATAGGTGCCGAGCAAATCGGCCACAAAGGTCGGATTGACAGCAGTTGGATCGGTCAGGGCAGCGGAGCTCAAAGGCGGTTTGCTGGTAATAATCCAAGCATAGGTAATGGGATCGCCATCTGGGTCAAAGCTCTGGCTACCGTCGAGCTCAACGGTGATGCCTTCATTGGCAAGAACCTGATTCGGGCCGGCATCAGCTACCGGCATCGAGTTGGATGTGCTCACCACTACTATATAGGGTTCGCTTTCCATACCCAAGTCGTCGGTAACCACTAGTTGAATCGAATACTCGCCAGGCAAATCAGCTGTGAAAGTAAAAGTCGGGTCAGAGGAGTCAGAAACGGATGAGACGGCCGTGCTTTCGCTTGGATTAGAGATTATCTGCCACTCATACGTTAAAGGATAATTTTCATCTGGGTCATAACTGCCGGTGCCATCCAAAATTGCCAGATTTCCAACATTTACGGTTTGATCTGCCCCAGCATCTGCAACCGGCGCAAGGTTTGAAGTAACTTGGTCAGGGTTTGAAGTATTTGAGCCAGGGTTTGAAGTATCTTGGTCAGGGTTTGAAGTAACTTGGTCAGGGTTTGAAGTATTTGAGCCAGGGTTTGAAGTATTTGAAGTAGCATTTGTTCCAGAATCCGAACTTCCGCCACCGCCGCATCCAATAAGAAATATCAGCAGCAATGAAGATACCAAAAGATTAAAAACTGCTTTATTCATAATAGGCCTCCTTTTATTTATGCATATCTGTAATGGCAATTTTTTACATATTCTTGCATAAAACATGCCATTCTATAAAAAAGCAACCTATGATTGTGACATGCCTTAAATTAGATTGTAATAAAATTAGATAGTTATATCAATTGAAAGACCTTGTTGGTAGTGCTAATTCATATCAAAGTAACTCAAAATATGAGATAAAATATATAAATTTTATGAAAATTTTTACCATAAATTTTATGAAAATTTTTACACAATTTTTATTCTACGGGATAACAAGTAGGAAGAAGAGGAAATCGAAGAAGATTAACAGTCAAGGATAAGCTTTCGGCTCGTCTTGAAAATAGAAAGTCCCTGGTTATGAGATGCCAGAGGCAAGGAGGGCGGTTCAGTTGATGACAGGAACCGCTAATATGTGAATTAGCCAAAGGAGATTTAGCTTCATTAATATTAGTATCATTTTGTGGTATTAATTGTTGAGATAAATCGATAGAAAAGGAGGGGGGTGGTTGATTACAGATACCTTGCCTTATGTCTCCAACCCTTCTAACCTTTTGTAAACATAAGAAATTCTAACAAATTGACAGCAAAGCAAAAATTGTATTGATATTAACATGTTACGT
>JAFCZV010000026.1 GCA_019314155.1 Deltaproteobacteria bacterium | reverse complement strand
CTTGAGCGATACATGGAAAAGCTATCATCGAGTTTCAATCCATGCGCAGTTGAAGGAGTCATGTGCCGAACCCTTGTTTCTGTTTCGTGGAACGGGTATCTCTTTGATTGCGATTTTAATTTTGCCTGCGGTATTTATATGGGATATCGGAAAACGCATATCTCTGAAATGCCTGGACTTCCTGAGACAGGGAACCCTATTGCGACAGCTGATCATTGTTATACGTGTACAGCAGGATCAGGTTTTACATGAGGTGGTTCTATCGAAACCTGAGTTCAGGTTGCTGCCGCATATTCATCTTAAAGGATATAGCATGGAAGACGTTAACCAACAGAAAAACAACCAGTTTAAAGTTGTTATAAGGCTTTCGTTTCAATCCATCAGTGCTGTTTTCCTCCTGTCGTTGATAGCCTGCTCACCGGCCTACAAAACGCCGGACCTGGGAGGGCTCTATAACAGCTTGGTTCAGAATGAAAGTCCCTACCGAAATCCGGTGATCCTAATTCCAGGACTGCTCGGTTCTAAACTGGTGAATAAGAGTACCGGCGCCTTGGTATGGGGTGCCTTTGGCTTAAACACTATGAGTCCGCGAACCGCTGAAGGTGCCCGGATTATCGCCATTCCAATGATAGAAAAGGAAACACTTGACCAAATGCGCGATAATGTCGTACCTGCCGGGACCCTGGACAGAGTGAGGGTTAATATTTTAGGTTATCCACTGGAATTAAATACCTATGCAAATATTCTGAGCGTTCTTGGTATTGGCGGATATCGGGACCAAAACCTTGCAGAAGCCGGTGTCATCAATTACGGTGATCGCCATTTTACATGCTTCCAGTTCGATTATGACTGGCGCCGGGATATTGTGGAGAGCGCTAAGAACCTGGATACTTTTATTAAAGAGAAAAAAAAATACGTTCAGCTTGAGATTGAAAAACGTTTCGGTATTAAAAATTATGACGTCAAATTTGATATTGTTGCTCATTCTATGGGAGGTCTTATCGCCCGTTATTACCTTAGATATGGGAGTGAAGATATTCCTTCTAACGGCCTAATGCCGGAAGTAACATGGGCCGGTAGTAGACATGTAGAAAATTTGGTCATGATCGGAACACCCAATGCCGGTTCGGTTGATATGCTTGTGAGTCTTGTTGAGGGCTTCAGTCCGGCCATTTTTTTGTCGCATTACCCTCCGGCAGTTATGGGTACCATGCCGTCCTTATATGAGTTATTACCCCGGAGCCGTCATAATCCTGTTCTGGATAAAAATAAACTTCCGATAAAGGATATTCTCGACCCTGAACTTTGGATACAAAAAAGTTGGGGATTGGCCAATCCGGAACAGGACCGTGTCTTGAGATCACTTCTTCCCGATGTTGACAGCCCTGAAAAACGGAGGGAGATAGCTATTGTTTACCTACGCAAAGTTTTGAACCGTGCAAGACAATTCACAACCGTAATGGATATACCGGCGAAACCACCTGTTTCCCTTCGGATGCTGCTTGTAGCAGGTGATTCTGAAAAAACCAATAAAACAGTTCAATACGATTCAAAAGGTGGGTTGTCCGTCATTGAAATCGGACCCGGTGACGGCACCGTATTACGCAGCAGCGCACTGGGCGATGAACGATTGGTCGACAACCAGTCTAGCCGATTAATATCCCCAATTCAATGGAGCCAGGTTCTCTTTCTGTTTTCCAATCACCTGGACCTTACAAAGCACCCTGCTTTTACGGACAATCTTTTATATTTTTTATTAGAAAGCCAGAAAGATTGATTTTCATTTTTCAAGCCAAAATTGATTGTGAGATGCTTTTGACGGAGATATGAAATTTGTCCGGTGTTTTATGTAAGGTCTTCATGTTTGAGACGACTATAATACAACTGATATCGAATCGAACCTTGATGAGACATTACCCGTTGCTTCAAGATCTTTATCGGTTTGTAAATATCAATTCTTTTTTCTTATAAACAAAAAAAATTGGAGTTTCAGGACGTTAAAAAAGAGGGAGAAAAATAATGAAAACAAAAAACATAATAATATTGGCGGTGGTCTTTAGTCTGCTGACCTTCGGCACCCTTTCCTGGGCAACAGTGAATCTGCCGTTAATGGCGACCAAGGCTCACCCAAACGCAAACGGAACAGCCACTTTTAGCGAAGACGGCTTGAGCATTCAGGCCGAAGGCCTTCAACCCGGCAAAGTTTATACGGTCTGGTTTGTAAATATGAAACCCAAAAAACATGAGACGGGAGCAGGCAACCCGCCGTATATGTTTAAAACGGACTCCAATGGAAACGGCAAATATGAAACCCACCTTTCCGAATTGCCCTTCGGCAAGTGGGCCGTGCTTATGATTGTGCTTCATCCTAACGGAGATCCGACAGACATGAAAAATATGGTGGGCGCTCTATCTACTAAGATTCCGGAAAATAGATAAACCGGATCGGCTTTCACAATATGGTGAGTATCGAAAGATCATCCAATCCACTCGTTAGTCAGTCATGACCAAAGCCCGGCACGGATAATTGCCGGGCTTTGAGTTTAACCGAAATTGAGCATTTCAAATTTCGCAGGAGTCTTCACAGTTGAATAACTCCTCGCCTCTTTCCCATTGAATGGTAATATGCTCGATTCCGAAGCGATTGTGAAGTTCTTTCTTCATTTCAGCGATTAGGGAATCGTCATCTTCCGTGCTTTGCTTCACAAGATGGGCGGTAAGAGCGACCTCTGTTGTGCTCATTCCCCATATGTGTAGATCATGAACCTGGGTTACTCCCGGAAGACCTGACAGATAATTTTTGACTTCCTCGGTATTAATATGCCTAGGCACTGCATCAAGGGCTAAATTGAATGAATCCTTGAGTAATCCCCAAGTACCGATAAAAACAATCACGACAATCAGCAGGCTGAAGGCCGAGTCAAGCCATTGCCATCCGGTTATGATAATCCCGATTCCTGCCAGAACGACACCGGCCGATACACCGGCATCGGCAGCCATATGCAGGAACGCGCCTCGAATGTTCAGGTCCCTCTCCCGGCCGGACATAAATAATAGAGCCGTAATGCCATTGACAATCACACCAATCCCTGCGACCCAAATAATAGTAGCTCCAGCCACATGGGAAGGGTCGTTAAAGCGACGAATAGCCTCCCATCCGACACCGCCGATAGCCACCAAAAGAATAATTCCATTGAATAATGCCGCAAGTATGGAAGTTTTTCGCCAGCCGTAAGTCCGTCGATCGGTTGCTTCACGTTGGGTTAAATAGCCGGCGCCCCATGCCAATACTAATCCAAGTACATCACTTAAATTATGTCCCGCATCTGCCAACAATACCAGGGAATCAGCCATGAGACCGAAAACAACTTCAACAATAATAAAACCGACATTAAGCGCCACGCCGATTTTAAAAGCATGGCTGTAATCCGTATGTTCGTGATGATCTTCGTGCATACAGTCCCTTTCAGGAGCAGGTATTTGGTAAATGTTCACGGGGTGTACTCCCCCGCTTCGCTCTGGTGTCTACGTGTCTGGTCGTTGCATTAATTTAGCATAGAAAATTATTGACAAGGTGTCCATGTTAATCTATTTGAATTGGAAAAAATAACGACGCAACTTAATGGTGCCCAATGATAAACTTGGGCAAATAGGGAAACCGGTGAAATTCCGGTACGGACCCGCCGCTGTGATCGGGGACCAACGCCGCAATATGCCACTGTCCGATTTATTCAATGAGGCTTGTGAAAAGTGTTCAATTTTTATCAAGTTCAAGGAAAGCGAAGATTTTAACCGTAGACATACAAATAGTATTTCGAGGATTAAAATCTAAGCCTGACACAGAAATTGGTCAAAAGGGGACATTTCACACAAGCCTCGGGATGGGAAGGCGCGGCTAGTAGAACGATCCGAAAGTCAGAAGACCTGCCATTGAGTTTTGTCTTTGGGGAGATGGCAAATCCTCGAGCGATTATCGCTTGGGGATTTTTTTTTGGTAACGAAAAGGAGTAAATAATATGAAATTGGAAGAAATTTTAAAAGGAATCAAACAACTGGACAATACTTGGATACAAAAGGCCCGTGAACGAACGTCTCAGCTGGTAATGCCGACCCGGGCCCTGGGAAGACTTCATGAAGTTTCCGAACGACTTTGCGCTATTCAGAAGACCCTCGAACCTTCGGTGAAACGCAAGGCTGTTCTGGTGATGGCAGGAGATCATGGGGTTGCGAGTGAAGGTGTCAGTGCTTATCCCCAAGAGGTGACCGGTGCGATGGTACAGACATTTTTAAAAGGTGGTGCAGGAATCAATGCCATATCCCGGCATGTTGGTGCAGACGTCTGGGTGGTGGATATGGGTATTATCCCCCAGCTGGACCCGGCATCACTGGACGGCGGTGATAGGTTGTTCGTCCGGAAAATTGCCCGAGGAACTTCCAGCTTTGTACAAGGTCCGGCCATGTCACGAGATGATGCTGAAAAATCGATTTTAACCGGATTTCGACTGGCTGCCGATCTTTTTCATAAAGGTTTTGAAGTTTTGGGTACAGGAGACATGGGAATCGCCAACACCACCCCTTCTGCGGCAATTGGATGTGTGGTTACCGGTATTCCTCCTGAAGAGATGGTCGGCCGGGGGACCGGCGTGAACGACGAAGGCCTTCGAATAAAACAAGCGGCGGTAGTAAAAGGAATTCAGGTCAACCGGCCGGATCCTGATGACGGGCTGGATGTTTTGGCCAAAGTGGGCGGTTTCGAGATTGGCGGGATTGCGGGGTGTATTCTGGCCGGCGCATTTTATG
Source organism: Deltaproteobacteria bacterium (assembly GCA_019314155.1). Classification (GTDB taxonomy): domain Bacteria; phylum Desulfobacterota; class Desulfobacteria; order Desulfobacterales; family UBA11574; genus JAAXQD01. The sequence goes on along the minus strand of JAFCZV010000026.1, from coordinate 9,374 downwards.
GCCGCCCGGTGGTCATCGACGGCTTCATTTCAACGGCTTCAGCCTTGATCGCCCATGCCCTTTGCCCCATGGTAATCGATTATATTTTTGCGGGTCACCGATCTGAAGAAACCGGTCACGGCGTAATGTTGAAATACCTGGGTATAGAACCGATTCTCGACCTCGGAATGCGCCTGGGTGAAGGAACCGGCGGTACGTTGGCCATGAGTATTATGGAAGGCGCGGTTTGTGTTTTTAATGAAGTGCTCACCTTTGAGGAAGCCGGAGTTTCAGATAAATCCTAACATCGCAAAACCAGAGGATCCGGCATTGGTGCCACCCCAGAGGGGTGAAGTCTATCTTACAGGCCGGCCGGAAGACCATATTTTTCAATATTAAATAAAAATTTTCTTGACGTAACCGGATCATTTATTCTAAATTATTTAGGATTTGTTCAGATGCTCGATTTGAGCTTAATAGGGAACCCCGTTAAAATCGGGGACGGGCCCGCCGCTGTAACCCCACCTTTTTCCAATTACATTTGGTAAAGGGAACCCTTTTGGCCTTTGTGCGCCACTGTTCGTCTTTGGATGGGAAGGCTGCTAAAAGGGCGGGGAAGTCAGAAAACCTGTCTGAACAGATGGTATAACTATCGCGGACTGAGGTTTGCCAGAAGGATCTCGAGGATAAAAATGGGACATCCCCGGATCGATTAAATTCGGTCCGGGGATTTTTTTTTGCCCCGGACCCTAAATTAAAATCTATTTAGGGAAGGAGGACAATGATGAACAGATTGATCGGTTGTTTGGTTATTTTTATCGCTTTAATACTCCCGGGATTCAGTCAGGCGGAAGATGAAAAAAAAGATGAAACGTCCGAAACAACAATGGAAGAGGTGGTGGTAACCGCCACCCGACAGGCGGAGAAAATTTCGTCAGTGCCGGCGAATGTATCCGTTATTACGGAAAATGATATAAAAAACTCAACCGCCCGTGACATCCCGGATCTTTTGAGAACCCAAGCCGGTATTCTTGTCAATGATATTGCCGGAAATCAACGAAACTACACCGTCGATTTGCGAGGTTTCGGAGAGACCGGACTATTAAATACACTGGTTCTGGTCGATGGACGACGAGTCAACAACCCGGATCTGAGTGGCAGCGACTGGACGCTGATTTCTCTGAACAGAGTCGAGAGAATCGAAGTCATCCGGGGCGGAAGAGGAAGTGTGCTTTACGGAGACAATGCTTCAGGGGGTGTCATCAATATCATCACTAAAGAAGGAAAAGAATTTAAGACAGATGCAGAGATAGCTGGCGGAAGTTATAGTACGTTCAGGGGGAATGCCTCGATAGGCGGGTCTTCAAACAATTTATCTTACGACATATCCGGCAGTTATCTTAATTCCGACGGATACAGGGATAACAGCGACACCAAAGCCGGGGATATAGGTGCCGATCTGGGGTATTATGTGGGTGACCGGATGAAAGTTAGCTTGAGCGGCGGCTATCATAAAGACGACACCGGCTTACCCGGAGCCATTAAAAAGAGCGATTTCGAACAGGGCGTATCGAGAACGGACACATTGCATCCGGACGATTTTGCTGACGTTGAGGATTACTATGTAAAACTGGCGCCGGAGATATTCTTCTTGAATGACAGTCTGTTTAAAATCGATTTTTCTTTTAGAAACAGAAGTTCATTGTTCTTTAGCTCCTTTTCCGGAGGAACCTATGAAGGTGATACAGACATTGAAACCATTGCACTTTCCCCCCAGTTTATTTTCAAAGAAAAGATAAAAGGATTCAACAACAGTTTAACTTTTGGTTTCGATTTTGAGAATGCTGCCGAAGACATCACCAACACAACCATGTACCTGGGGTATCCGGATGTGGGTATTTTTGAACTGGAAAAGGAAAATTACGGGTTTTACGTTCATGACGAAATCTACCTTTTGGACAATCTTGCCATTTCCGGTGGATATCGGTATGATAAGGCAAAATTCAAATTTAAGCCCAGCACGCCTGATTCCACTGAAATGAGTGAAAATCTTTACACGGCAGGTATCAATTACAATTTTTATAAAAAATCGTATGCCTATTTCAGTTTTTCACACAGCTTCAGATATCCGGTCCTGGATGAATTGTTCAACTTTTATACAAATACCATAAATACAGATCTGATTCCCCAAACCTCCGACGATTATGAACTCGGTGTCCGGTATTATTTCACACCCAGCCTGTTTGCAAATGTAAATCTCTTTTACATCGATACAAAAGATGAAATTCTTTACGACCCGGCCAGCGGATACTTTGGCGCCAATGTGAATCTGGACGGAAAAACCCGGCGGGACGGCGTGGAAGTTGTTCTTAGCAAGGTCTATGAAAAAGTAACATTAAGCGGGAGTTATACCTATACGGATGCAGAAATAATCGGCGGCAGTTATGATGGAAGTAAATTCCCCAACGTCGCCAGACACAAAGCGACCTTAGACACATTGTTTTCTCTGGGGTATGGCTTTTCTCTGAATGTAAACGGGTTCTGGGTGGGCGAACGACCGTTTGTGAGTGATTTTGCAAATGCCTTTGATGAGCAGGATGATTATTTCGTTCTGAACACAAAATTAAAGTATCGCTGGAAAAATATAACCGCCTTTTTAAATATCAACAATTTAACCAATGAGGAATATTCGGAATACGGCGTCCTTAGCACGTTTAGTTCTCCTTGGGAGGAGGCTTTTTATCCTTCGCCAAAGATCAACTTTCTTGCCGGAGTTTCGGTCGAATTTTAACCGTAAATAGGAGAAATTATGCTGGACATATTTATCAGCGGCGGACCGGTCATGTATCCTTTGCTGGCCTGCTCTATTATTGTGATGGCAGTGATTATCGAACGAATTCTCTTTTGGATCGGAATGGATATGAGCAGAGACAAGGCGCTGCTCGATGAGATCCTTGAACTGTGCCGCTCTGGTGACTGGGAATCCATAAGACTAAAGACCCAAAGTTCGAAGGACTATATCATCAAAATTCTGATCACCGGAATTCTTCATCGGGAGTTTTCCATGGTTAAAGCCATGGAGGCTGCAGCCGCCGAAGAGATCAAACGGATGCAGAAATATATGGGCGTAATCGACACGATGATTACCGTGGCCCCGCTCCTGGGTATTTTCGGTACCGTCATCGGGATCATTCTTTCTTTTGAAGTGCTGGGGGCCACAGGCATTGAACACCCGGAGGCCGTAACCGCCGGAATCGCTCAAGCATTGATCACAACGGCATCCGGACTCGGGATCGCCATTTTTTCGGTGTTCCCTTACAATTACTTTAACTCACGGGTTGAAAACGCCACCCTTGCCATTGAAAAATATGCAACCAGTCTTGAAATCGTTTATGAAAAACTGGTCAACCCCAACGGCGGAGATAAAGAAGGCACCCAATGAAAATCAACGTGAGAACAGGCAAGAAAGTCCGTATCGAAATGCTTCCTTTGATCGACATTGTGTTTCTCCTTCTGGTCTTTTTTATATTCACAATGCTCTCCATGGCGGTGCACCGGAGTTTGCCGATTATGCTTCCCACGTCCTCTTCTGCTAAAATCGATAAAGAACTCGTGCTTTCCGTTACCATAAAATCAGACCGAACAATATATGTCGACAAAGAACGGATTGCCTTTGACGATCTGGCATCGGTTTTGAGAACAAAAACTGCATCTGCAAGTGAACCCGGAATACTCCTTTTTGCGGACCGCGGTCTTTCATACCAGAATCTTTTCCAGGTTCTGGATCAGATCCGGATGGCAGGCATCCATCGAATTTCCCTCCAGGCGGAAGCTGAACAAGCAAAGTGAAAAGAATACTGGCAGCTACGGTACTGGCTCTGGGCATACACGGGATTCTCCTGGGATTGACGTACAACCCCCTCAAGGGAATAACGTTTCACCGTCTGAAGCCCCGGGTCATGACCATGACATTGGTCATGGGGCAACCTCAAATGCCCATATCCGAACCTGCGGTGAAACCCCCGCACCCCCCCGTCCAAAAACATGTGCCTGTTAGAAAGGTTAAAAAGAAACCCGCGTACAAACAACCCCCTGAGCCCAAACCCAAGAAAATTGTTAAACCGGTTGTTCAACCCGAGCAAAAGGATATCGTCAAAGCAATCTCTGAACCGACCGTCAACAATTCAATCGCTCCGGATAAGTCTGTACAAACTGAAATATCGACGGTTCCTGAAAAGGCCTCCAAAAACGGTACACCGGCGCCGGCCAATGAAATCATCCGTGAAGCCAGGCCTCTGTATCTAACCAACCCACCACCCCCCTATCCTCAAATCGCGCGAAAAAGAGGATTTCAGGGAGTGGTTGTGCTTGAAGTACTGGTGGACCAAAACGGGAATGCCGCTGATTTGCGGGTTCTATCCTCCAGCGGACACCCTATTCTGGACAGAACGGCGATGGCTGCGGTAAAACATTGGACCTTTGATCCGGGAACAAGGGGGGGGGAAAAAGTAAAGATGTGGGTTCGGGTGCCCATCCGTTTCCAACTGAAATAGACAGGGATCCCTCCGGGGATCAAGAGAGTTAAAATGCCTAAAATGAACTAAAATGCCTAAATTGCCTAAAGTGAACTTAAGTTAAGAAAATGCCTATTTATCCCGTGTTTAACGGGGAAATGAGCTAAAATGCCTATTCATCCCGTATTAAACAGGGAAGTGAGGAAAGCGCTTTCAGCGCAAATCATTTTCTTCTTAAATTGATAGTGCCAAGGGCACATACATCAACTTTAGCTCATTTTAAACTTTAGTTCACTTCAAACTCTTCCACCGATCATGAATTTATGTGTGTATTGTTTTCCTCCTCGGTGATTAATTCCATAAGATAACGTCCGTATTCGTTTTTCATCATATCCGCCGCAAGGTTCGTCAGTTGCTCCTTGCCGATGTAACCGAGGTTGTATGCAATTTCTTCAATACACGAAATTTTAAGTCCCTGTCTTTCCTGGATGGCCTGGACGTAACTGGCGGCTTGCTGAAGGGCTTCCTGAGTTCCGGTGTCCAGCCATGCAAAACCTCTCCCCAGAAGTTCAACCTTGAGCATTCCCCTTTTCAAATATTCCAGATTAACATCGGTAATCTCAAGTTCTCCTCTGGCGGAAGGTTTTAAATTGCCGGCAATATCGACCACATTGTTGTCATAAATATAAAGTCCTGGAACCGCATAGTTCGATTTTGGTTTTTCGGGTTTCTCCTCGATTCCAAGAACGTTGCCGTTCTGATCAAACTCCACCACTCCGTAGCGTTCGGGGTCTTTTACCAGGTAACCGAAAATAAGACCGCCTTTTCTATGTTGAACCGCCCGTTTTAAAGTGTTTGTAAGGCTATGTCCGTAAAATATGTTATCTCCTAAAATCAAGCAGACCGGATCTTTTCCGATGAATGATTTGCCGATAATAAAAGCCTGGGCCAACCCTTCGGGCCGGGGCTGTTCTTCATAGGAAAAAGAGAGCCCCAGTTGAGAACCGTCTCCAAGGAGTTTCTTGAATAACGGTAAATCCTCCGGCGTAGAAATAAGGAGTACTTCCCTGATCCCCGCCAGCATCAATACGGACAATGGGTAATAGATCATCGGTTTGTCATAAACCGGCAAAAGCTGCTTGCTCACAACACGGGTTATCGGATAGAGCCTAGTGGCTGAACCGCCGGCTAAAATTATTCCTTTCATGTTATTCCTTTCATTTGTGTAAAATGCCTAAATTGAGCTAAAATGCCTAAATTGCCTAAAATTGTTGAATCCTATAGAGAACCCTTGCCCCCTTGAATCCTCGAATCCTTTCAAAGCATCTTTCTTTCTTTAGCATTTTCACTCGAACCCTTGAACCCTTGACTCCTTGAATCCTCTATACTCACCCTTGCGCAATTGGAGATGACACACTTATTTTACCCTAATTACACCAACTAATCGGGGATGATCCTCATTTTTTACGCCATAACAATCTTTTCCGTTGCCCCTTTTATTCCTTTGGTGGCATTTCGGGTGTCGATCACCAAGTTGGAATGCTTGACAATCTCGGCATAGTCATAGTCACTATGGTCGGTCACAATAATTACCGCATCCATTTTTTCAAGCAGGTCCGGTGTAATGGGCGTCGAATCCATCTGGAAATTGTATTTCCGTGTTGTATGCAGCTTTGGTATCCATGGATCGTTATACTTTAAATCTGCCCCTTTTTCCAAAAGTATTTTCATGATGGCATAACCCGGAGATTCCCTGTCATCATCGATGTCTTTTTTGTATGCAATTCCCAAAATCAGGATGTTGCTTCCATTGATGCTTTTCCTGTTCTTGTTGAGGGCTTCCACGGTTTTTTCAATCACGTAATATGGCATGGAAACGTTGATCTCACCGGCAAGTTGAATGAAACGCGTGGAAAAGTCATACTCCTTGGCTTTCCACGCCAGATAAAATGGGTCGATGGGGATACAATGCCCTCCCAGACCCGGCCCGGGATAAAACGGTGTGTAACCAAAGGGCTTGGTGGATGCGGCATTAATCACCTCAAAAAGATCGATTCCCATTTTGTGAGCAAGTATTTTCAGTTCGTTGACCAGGGCAATATTCACGGACCGAAAGGTATTTTCCAACAGCTTGGTCAATTCAGCTGCCTGGGTAGAGGACACCGGCACAGTTCGTGTAATGGCATTATATATGGCCGTGGCAACTTCCAGGCAGGAAGTGGTGACGCCTCCGACCACTTTAGGAATATTAGTTGCAGTGAATTCCTTGTTTCCCGGGTCTTCTCTCTCGGGAGAAAATGCGAGGAAAAAATCCTCCCCCACCTTCATATCATGGGATTCGAGCCGAGGAAGAAGCATCTCTTCCGTCGTTCCGGGATACGTTGTACTCTCAAGAACAATAAGTTGTCCGGTTCGCAGGTTGCCGGCAATGGTCTCTGTGGTTTCTATAAGATAGCTCAAATCCGGCTCCATTTTATCGGAAAGCGGTGTTGGCACACAGATCAGAATACAGTCTGCCTCTTTTAAGCGGCTAAAATCGATGGTAACATCAAACTGCTTTGCATCGGTGTGAAGGATTTTATCGATCTTCCTTGAATCCAGATCAAATCCGATCACATGAAAACCTTTCTTCCCAAAATGAAGCGCCAGTGGCAATCCGACATAGCCGAGGCCGATGATGCCAATTCGAGCTGTTTTTTGTTCGATCATTTCCAGTAGTTTTAAACGTGTCTCGTCTTTATCGCTCATAATCGTATTCCAATCTCATTTCTATTTGGTTGTTAAAAACATAGTCCTCAGGGACCAATTATATAAAATCAGCGGCTTCCGGCTCGTAGAGCTCTCCGAGGCGTAGTCTCTACGAGACGGAGTCCTACAGCTCGGAGAGAGCGAGCCGACTTCGCCATAGTAGCCTTTGGCTACGACGGCTGAAAGCGACTCCATAACTTCCCCGTTTAATACGGGATAAATAGGCATTTTAGATCACTTCCCCGTTAAACACGGGATAAATAGGCATTTTATTTCCTTTAGCCATTTCACTCGAACCCTTGAACCCTTGAACCCTTGAACCCTCTACAATCACCCCTGCTCAATTGGAGATGACCCACTTATTATACCCCAATTAATTACAACTAATCGGGAGATGATCCATGACTTTTTACCTTAACAATGACCAGCGAATCCTTGCCCGCGTTTTCCACAAGAATGCTCTCATTTCCTGAAACCATCAGAGACTGTCCTTTTTTTAAGGTCCTGCTCTGATGATTTGTCGTTGTTTTAGCCATGCCTTTGGCGACCACCAGATGTTCAACCGTCGATGTGTCGGTTTCAATTTCAAGCTTTGAACCTGGATATAGTTCCACTTGAACGACACTGAAATCATCATTTTTTTCCAGGGTCGTCGAGATTCCCCAGGGATGGTGCACTGTTCTATGCGTTTGATATTCGGTCCGACCGTTCTCCTTTAACTTTTCGACAATAGATTTTACATCCTGGCTGTTTTCCATATCAGAAACAAAAACGGCGTCCGGCGTTTCAACCACAACCATGTTTTTTATTCCGCTGGTGGCTATCAGCCGTTTCTGTCCCATTATCAAACAATTTTTTGTTTCTTTTGAAATAACGTCCCCGTCAATAACATTGCCGTTGGTATCTTTTGAAATAAAATCATAAAGAGACTTCCATGACCCAATATCACTCCATCCAAAGTCCGAAGGCAAAACAGCGGCTTTGTCTGTTTTTTCCATAATTGCGTAATCTATGGAGATATTTGGCAACTGCTCATACTCTTTTTGAGACGGTGAAGTTCCCTGGAAAGGCAGTTGTGTCATTTTTTTTAGAAGCTCGGGCTGGTGAACACTCAACTCTTGGACCATTACAGATGCTTTAAAGGTAAACATGCCGCTATTCCAAAAGAAATTACCGGTGTCTATATATTTCTTGGCGGTTTCCAAATCAGGCTTTTCAACAAATCTTTTTACGGAAAGTGCTCCACCCCCTATTTCTCCGGAGCCCTCGATGTATCCGTAGCCTGTTTCCGGATAATGGGGTTTAATGCCGAAGGTCACAATATGTCCCCTTTCTGCAACCTTTACAGCGGACAGGAATTTTTCCTGAAATGCGTTTTGATCTCGGATGACATGATCCGCAGGGAAAATGCACAATACGGCATCTTCTTCTTTTTTGAGAATATGAAGCATAGCCAATAAAATAGCCGGTGCAGTGTTTCGGCCGCAGGGTTCGGCAATAATTTTTTCATCGGCCGATATGTCCATCTCTTCCATGTGCCGTGCAATCTCGTGGACATGTTCTTTTCCGCATACAATTCGGATATTTTCCATGTCTAAAAAAGAATTCAGCCTTTTGACGGTACTTTGGACAAGTGAGTCCTTTCCGATGAATTTAACAAGCTGCTTGGGATTGCGTTCTCTCGATACGGGCCACAGCCGTGTGCCTGATCCGCCTGCCAATAGAACCGGATATACATTCGATATATTTTTCATTGTGTAGATCTCGCTGTTGCGTCCTTCCGATGCCATCTCCAAGCGGTTTCGATGATCGTTGCCAGATCTTCATAGCGAGGCTTCCAGCCTAAGGATTGTTTTATTTTATCGGAACCTGCAATCAGTGTCGCGGGATCACCCGGCCGTCTATCGGCCTCGATTTCGGGAATCGGCTTGCCGGTGACTTCTCTTGCCAGGTCGATAACTTCTCTGACCGAATAACCCAGGTTGTTTCCAAGATTATAAACAGTACTCTCTCCGCCCTGCAAAAGATTTTCCAGTGCCAGCAAATGCGCCTGGGTCAAATCACTGACATGGATATAATCCCTTACACAGGTTCCATCAGGTGTGGGATAGTCTGTACCATAAACCCTGATAT
>JAFCZV010000278.1 GCA_019314155.1 Deltaproteobacteria bacterium | reverse complement strand
CGGCCTTTCCAATGAACTCAAAGAAAAGCTTTCTACTGTAATGCCGTCGTCCCTGGGCCAGGCATCCCGAATAGACGGCATCACCCCCGCCGGACTTTCCGTGATTATGATCGCCATCAAAGCTGCTGAAAAACAGGGGGCTAAAACCAAGAATCAGCGATCGAATGATCCTTGACAGGTAAAAACTTTTAACTTATTTTCATCATTAGAATTTTTCCCATTTACCCGAAACCTTTTGAGGTAGATTTCTGCGGGTTAAATTTACAGATAAAACGATCATTTAGGGCAAAACCATGAGGTAACGAGGAGATGGCGGAAACAGATTATTATAAAATACTCGGCGTAAATAAAAACACTTCTAAAGATGATATCAAAAAAGCTTATCGAAAGCTCGCCATGAAGTATCATCCTGATCATACAAAGGGAGATAAAAGCGCTGAAGAAAAATTTAAAAAGATTAGTGAAGCGTATGCTGTTTTAAGTGACGAGGAAAAACGCAAACAATACGATACGTTCGGTTCAGCAGGATTCCAGCAGCGTTATTCCCAGGAAGATATTTTCAAAGGTTTTGATTTTGACAGCATATTAAACGATTTATTCGGCGGATCAGGCCGTTTTGGTGGTGGTGGAAGTGGAATGCGGTTCTCCTTTGGCGGGGATAGTCCGTTTGGTGGTTATCAACAGAAGCAGCAGGCACCGCCAAAAGGATCTGATCTGGTATATGAACTCCCTTTAACATTACAGGAAGTAGCGACAGGAACCAAAAAGACCGTATCTTTTCAACATCAAGGCCGCAGTGAAAAAATTACAGTAAAAATTCCAAAAGGAATGATATCCGGGAAGAAACTCCGCATTGCCGGAAAGGGCGAGCCAAGCCCTTACGGCGGCCCTTCAGGAAACCTTTACATCAAGGCCAAAGTGCTCGGGGACCCGGTTTATGATGTTCAAGGGCATGACCTTTATATAAATAGAGACATCAAGCTAAGCGAGGCCATTCTGGGTTCGAATATTTCCGTTCCAACACCAGACGGCAAGAAACTAAGTTTGAAAATCCCCCCTGGAACCAAACACAAAATGAAGATGCGACTGTCCGGACATGGTCTTCCCCATATGGACGGTAAAGGTCAAGGCGATATTTATGTCCGTATTCATGTCCATATGCCCAAGCAGCTGTCCAAAAAACAAAAAGATTTGATCGAACAATTGGCAGATGCGGGCTTGTAACGCATTAAATTTATTGACAAGAAATTTTGTTCCATATACCTTTATTTTCAAACAGACAAACCTATTTTTTAAAAAATATCACGGCTCGACTTAATCGTTTCCAATAATGGCTGAACTTATACCCGTCCTCAACAAAAATGATATCGACACCTTGGTCGCGTCTATAGCACGCAAAATCTCTTCGGACTATCAGGATCATGATCTTGTTCTCATCGGTGTTTTAAAAGGTGCGTTTGTCTTTATTTCTGATCTTGTGAGGCATCTCAGCATTCCAGTCATAATTGATTTCATACGCGTCTTAAGTTACGGTTCAGGCGTTTCATCTTCAAGGAACATTCAATTAACCAAGGATATAGAGATCGATATAAAAAATAAAGATGTGCTCATCATTGAAGACATTGTGGATACAGGCCTGACTTTAAAATATCTTATCGATTATTTGAAAACTTATCATCCAAAAACAATCAGGGTTTGCACCCTGATAGACAAACACGAGCGTCGTGAAGTCAATGTTGAAATCGATTATATCTGCCACTCCGTGGCTGAAGGGTTCCTTGTCGGGTACGGACTCGATTATGATGAAGACTATAGATATTTACCGGAAGTATATCACTTACAATTATAACCATCGGGGTATATCATGATTATTACCTGTCAAGAATGTAATTCAAGTTTTAATTTGGATGAAAGTCTTTTAAAACCAACAGGTTCAAAGGTTCGATGCTCAAAATGTCACAAAGTATTTGTGGCATATCCACAAATGCCGCCTGAAGAACCTGAAACCCCTGCTGAAATACTGTCGGGTATTGATGATGTACCAGTGACAAAGGACGTCCCGGGTCCAGATGAACTTGATTTATCAGACATGGATAAGTTGTTTGCCGAAGAAAAAGATTCAGAGATTGAGGGCCTCGACCTGGATTTAGAGCTGGATTTGGAGCCCGAAGCCGATACGCCTATCCAAGAGACATCCCTTGGTGTCGGACCGGATAAACCTGATGAACTCGATCTGTCGGACATGGATAAATTTTTTGAGGAAGAAAAAACTCCGGAAGATGAAGACATCACAGATGAAGCCATAGAAGATCTCGACCTAGATTTTGATCTGGTTTTAGAGCCTGAAACGGATACCTCCACCGAGGATATCGAGACAGAAGAAAAACCGGATGAACTCGACCTGTCGGACATGGATAAATTTTTTTCCGAGGAAAAAACTTCGGAAGTGGAAGGTATTGAAGAATTTGATCTGGATTTGGAGCTCGAAGCTGATAAACCGATCGGGGAGACGGCTCATAAAGTCGAACCTGATGAACTCGATCTGTCGGATATAGAGGAAATTTTGGATTTAGAAGAACCGGAAGCTGAAGAGAAACAAGTGCCGAACGATATCGTGCTGGAGCTGGATATGGAGACGGAACCCGAGCTTGAAAAGGTCCCGGAAGGTTTGGACTCCGATGAATTCGAAGAAGTTGACCTGTTTGATATAGAGAAGATGCTCGAAATTGAACCAGCGCCGGACACCCAAGCGGAGGATCTTGTTCTTGAATCCGATCTGAAGGAAGAACAGGCTGATTTTGCATTGCCGGAAGATTCCTCAGAGGTCGACGCCGATGAAACCACCGAACCTGCTGAAGCTGAAGGTGTAATGCCCAAATTTGAATTCGAAGATGAGGACGGAGAAGACCTGATAGAAGAGGAAATTACCGAAATCCAACCTGCATTGGATCAAGCAGGGCCATCCGCCAAAAAACGGATCAGCAAACCGATTTTTGCCTTGCTGATCATTGCAATATTGGCAGGTGGGCTTTACGGCACCTATGTTTTGCTCGACTACATGAAGATTGAGATTCCTTTTGTCAGCGATTATCTTAAACCCAAAGTTTCGGATCCAGCCGGAAATCTCAAGATAGAAACTATAGATATCGATAGTAAGTTTGTGACAAATGAAAAAACAGGAAAACTGTTTGTGATAACTGGCCGGATTAAAAATGGATATTCATCTTCTCGCCGGTCTATAAAAATCAAAGGAAAACTCTTTACAAAAGGGAAAACTCTTACAAAAACAGAAACATTTTTCTGTGGGAATGTTCTATCAGATATGGAACTTTCCAACATGGAGTTTGCCGCCATAAAAAAACGGCTGTCCAATAGCCTTGGCGATAACAAATCGAATACAGGTGTTAAGCCCGGGCAAGAACTCCCCTTTATGATTGTATTTTCAGACCTTCCCGACAACCTGGAAGAATTCGCTATTGAAGTTGCTGGATCCATTTCAGAATAACACCCTAATTGATGTTTTTGGCTTGACTAAACATATTATGTTAGAATAATAGGAAAGGTTTTAAAAACATTAATTTGATCCGGCTAAAAATTTACTTAAAAACATTAATTTGATCCGGCTAAAAATTTACTTTGGCGATGTAGCTCAGATGGTCAGAGCATACGGCTCATATCCGTAGTGTCCGGGGTTCAATTCCCTGCATCGCCACCATAAAGAAATCCAGAGTGTTCCGGTTAAGTATAAAACCCCAATTCCTGAAAGGATGTTGGGGTTTTTCTTTTCCTGTGTGTTCCAATAAATTCTATTGACATCCCGTCAATTATGACGGTATCTATGACGGTATAAATACATTTTGAATATGACATACCGTCAAAATCGTTTTTTTCCATTAAACAAAGTGGTTGGTGTTCACGTGGATAGCCTGTTCCCAAAAAGAATACCGTCACCAATTGAATGGAGATACAGTCATGCCTCTCACAGATACCGCCATTCGTAATGCCAAACCTCAAAATAAACAATACAAGTTAACTGATGAAAAGGGAATGTATCTTCTGGTAAAAAAAGCCGGAAAATATTTTCGGCTTGATTATCGTTTTGCGGGCAAACGCAAAACTCTCGCTCTTGGTGTTTATCCGGACGTAAAACTGGCTGAAGCGCGAGAAAAGAGAGACGATGCAAGGAAAATGATTTCAAATGGTATTGATCCTTGCCAGGTTCGAAAAACTCAGCAATCGATACAAATGGAACAGGCTGAAAACTGCTTTGAAGCCATCGCCCGAGAGTGGCATGGGAAATACTCCACCAAATGGGCAGATAGTCATGCTAAAAAAATCATTCGCAGGCTTGAACTGTATGTTTTCCCTTGGCTTGGATCTCGCCCAATAGCGCAAATCACACCGCCGGAGCTTCTTGCTGTTCTTCGCAAAATTGAGAG
>JAFCZV010000277.1 GCA_019314155.1 Deltaproteobacteria bacterium | reverse complement strand
CAGACCGAATCTTGAACCACAAATTGGCCGTAAGGGCCGATATTCTCTGCCTTGCATCGTCCATTGTCTCTCACTGGGATCATCCATTGGCCCAGCTTTTTAAAGTCCCTTTGGACTCCAACGGATGGCTTTTGGAAGCCCATCAGAAGTTAAGGCCTGTCGATTTTGCCAATGACGGCATTTTTCTGTGCGGCATGGCACACTACCCGAAACCCATCGAGGAGAGTATTGCCCAGGCGCAGGCTGCAGCCGCAAGAGCTTCAACAATACTGGCCTTGGAGAATATCAAAGTGGGCGGTATCGTTTCGGATATTTGTGCTGAATTCTGTTCGGGTTGCCTGGGATGTATCAATGTCTGTCCGTATGGCGCTATCACCTTTGACGATCAAAGGTTTGTGGCTTCTGATGGGGTTTAACAACGAACAACTTTACGCCCAGATCAAGAGCGCATTGAGCATATAATCCATTGGAAAGGAGAAGAATGTGAAAGAAGATAGATTTGAGCCCAAGCTAATCGCTATTATGTGTAACTGGTGTGCATATGGAGCAGCCGATCTGGCAGGTGTGAGTCGACTCGCATACCCGCCCAATATTCGGCCCATCCGTGTTATGTGTTCGGCGACCGTATCACCGCACCACATTTTGAGGGCTTTCCAAAGCGGAGCCGACGGTGTTCTGGTGGGTGGGTGACATGTCGGCGACTGCCATTACCTGTATGGTAATTACATGACAATCAAACGGATTACATTTCTTCAAGAACTTTTGAGCTTTATGGGGTTGGAAGGCCGTTTACACTTGGACTGGATATCCTCGGCAGAGGCCCAGAAGTTCGTCCAGGTGGTCACAGATTTTACGGAAAAGATTAAATCATTGGGCCCAAGCCCTTTATCCGGCGATTTTGACCTGTCTGCCATCGCGAGTTCATGCGAAGCCGCACAAGATGCCGTGAGCGTAGAGGGAGGATGATATGCAAGAACAAGTTAGAGAATGGCTTGAACAGGATAGAGTAGACATATTTTTAGGATATAAAATGCTACAAGGGCATCCGTTGCCCCATTGCTTTACCAAAGAAAATATAGATGAAATCGACAAATTGGTAGTCGGTAAAGCCCGGTATTCCCTTGAAAAGATGGCTACAAAGATCGCAGCTAAGCATCCTGATCTGAAAATAGGGCTTTTGACTCGTGACTGCAATCAGCGTGCCTTGAATGTTCTTTATGTTTGGAATCAGTTGAAGCCGGACAATATAGAGACAATCAGCGTTAATTGCTGTCCCTCCAAACTCAAGGAGCATGGGGATTGCTCCTACCTCGAGCCTGAACAGGCAGGATTTTTGAAAAAGATGGTCGGCATGGACAATAACATGGAAGTTGAAGCCGCTGAAGCATTCAGTCAGGAAGATCGCTTTAATCGGTGGATGTATGAATTCCAGAAATGTATAAAATGTTATGGATGCCGTGATATCTGCCCCGTCTGTTTTTGCAAGGAATGCAGCCTTGAGCATTCAGACCTGATCGCCACCGGGACCATTCCCCCCGAATTTCCTATTTTTCATCTTGTCCGAGCGGTTCATATGGCCGGACGTTGTATCGACTGCGGCCTGTGCGAGGATGCCTGCCCGGCATATATTTCTTTGCGCCTTCTTTATCGCAAGGTCAACGAAACGGTGTCGGATGTATTTGATTATAAAACCGGAACCAGTGCGGATCAATCGCCCTTCAACATGCTGGGCGACGAGGTAACACTGGAGCCCAAACCCATATGATGCTTATGGCCCTATACGGGTAACGGCATCGGTGATACGTTTTGTTTTAATCTAAATTTTATAATATCAAGGAGCGATTCGTATGGATTACAAGATAATTCCCTCAGTATGTTCATATTGTGGAACAGGTTGTGGTGTCCTTTTCCAGGTGATGGATGGCCGGCTCATCGATACCCTGCCGATGAAGACCCATCCTGTAAATGAAGGGAAGCTATGCATAAAGGGCTGGAACCTCCATGAACATGTGATCAGCGATAAGCGTCTTAAATCTCCGATGGTAAAGAAGGAGGGTGAATTGCAGGAAACCACATGGGATGAGGCGATCCAAACCTCGGCCGACAAGCTCAAGGCCATCGTAAAAGAACATGGTCCGGACAGTGTCGGTGTGCTGCTTTCCGCAAAAATTACCAATGAAGAAAATTATCTGGCTCAGAAGTTTGCCAGGGCGGTCATCGGAACCAACAATGTCGATCACTGTGCCCGTCTCTGACATTCCTCCACAGTGGTAGGTCTTGCCGCTGCGTTCGGAAGTGGAGCCATGACCAATTCAATTGCGGAAATCGAGGATGCCGCCTGTATCTTTATCACCGGTTCCAATACTTCGGCATGTCATCCGCTGATTGCAAGACGCGTCTATAGAGCCAAAGAAAAAGGTGCCAAGCTTATCGTGGCGGATCCCCGGAACATTCAGCTGTCGCGATTTGCGGACGTTGCCGTAACCCAGCGGCTTGGCAGTGACGTGGCCATGCTAAACGGCATGATGCATATCATTTTGAAAAATGGCTGGCACGACAAACAATATGTAGAGGAAAGAACCGAGAGTTTTGATGAATTCAAAGCGGTGGTTGAAACCTATACGCCGGACAAGGTCGAAACCATTACGGGTATTGCACAGAGCGACCTTGAAAAAATGGCTGAACTCTATGCCACGAATTCTCCGGCGACATTGCTTTATGCCATGGGAATCACCCAGCATACCACCGGTGTGGATAATGTAAAATCCTGCTGTAATCTTGCCATGCTTTGTGGCAATGTCGGAGTGAAGAGCGGCGGCGTCAATCCTCTGAGGGGGCAGAACAATGTTCAGGGTGCCTGTGACATGGGCGGTTTGCCGAATGTTTTCCCGGCCTATCAGCCGGTGAATGTTCCCGCCAACAATGAGAAATTTTCTTCAGCCTGGGGCAAAACGCTTTCAGACAGGGTGGGCTATACCATCACAGACATGATTCAGGCTATGCTGGATGGCAAATTAAAAGCCCTTTATGTCATCGGAGAAAATCCGAGACTGAGCGATCCCGATCAGAATCATATCGATAAAGCATTTGGGAATCTTGATCTTCTTATCTGCCAGGACATTTTTCTGTCTGAAACCGCACAAAAGGCGGATGTGGTCTTTGCCGGAGTGTCGGTTGCTGAAAAAGATGGTACATATACCAATACCGAACGTCGCTGTATGAAAGTCAACAAGGCCATTGATCCTTTAGGAAATACGCTGAACGACTGGGAAATCGTATCCAGACTCTCTACAGCCATGGGCCGTGAGATGAGCTATAAGGGCCCTGAAGAAATTTTTAATGAAATGACTACCGTGACGCCGAGTTACGGCGGAATGACCTATGAAAGACTGGGGCTCGACGGTCTGCAGTGGCCGTGTCCCAATGCCGAACATCCGGGAACCCAGTTTCTCCATAAAGACCAATTTACCCGGGGCAAAGGTATGTTCCATGCGGTCGAATATCTCGACCCTGCCGAAATGCCCGATGACGAGTACCCCTATTTTCTAACCACCGGCCGGATGTTCGCCCATTACCACACCGGCACCATGACCCGTGCTTCCCAGCATTTGGATACCGAACAAAAGACCGGTTATGTGGAGATTCATCCCGAAGATGCAAAGACCCTGGCTGTAAAAGACGGAGATACGGTGAAGCTTTCCACCCGAAGGGGGGAAATGGAAGCACCGGCCCGGGTCAGCAACAAAGTAAAACCCGGCCTGCTTTTCGTACCGTTCCATTTTGTAGAAAGTCCGGCCAATATCCTCACCAATTCAGCCTTTGATCCGATCGCCAAAATTCCAGAGTACAAGGTCTGCGCGGTGAAAATCGAAAAAGCGGCATAATTCCTTCGGGGATACTTTTTTTCAGAAATAAAGGCCTTTGAAAAATCGATTATTTTTCAAAGGCCTTTTTGTAAATGGTGCGGTGAAATCGTTCTGTTCATGTTACAGGTCGAACATGTCTCCGGATTTTATATCCTGTTCCGCCGCAAACTCAGATGCAGCTACTTTTCCGCCTTTA
The DNA here is from genome assembly GCA_019314155.1 of Deltaproteobacteria bacterium. Classification (GTDB taxonomy): domain Bacteria; phylum Desulfobacterota; class Desulfobacteria; order Desulfobacterales; family UBA11574; genus JAAXQD01. Next base: position 23 of record JAFCZV010000277.1, on the reverse strand, counting down.
GCCGGCCTGACTTTGCCTACAAC
>JAFCZV010000276.1 GCA_019314155.1 Deltaproteobacteria bacterium | reverse complement strand
CAATTTTCTTGGCAATAGATTCTTCTCTTTTTGATAACAGTTTATAATTCATACCTTTTTTGTGCATTTGTGGCCGAGATGCTGACTGTTATGGAACGAAAACACAAAAGTTAAATATTGTTTTTTCTTAGTGCCTTAGTGTCTTGGTGGCGACAAGAAAAAGATCTGCAAATAAGCGCCTAATTATATCCATAATAATCTTTATACCACGTAACGAAACGCTTTATACCCGTTTCAATGGGGGTTCTGGGGCTAAAACCGAAATCTTTTTTTAAATCATCAATATCCGCGTAAGTGGCTACGACATCTCCCGGCTGAAGATCAAGGAATTCTTTTTCTGCCTTCTTCCCAAGCTCTTTCTCAATTGTCGCTATAAATTCCATTAATTCCACCGGATTATTGTTTCCAATGTTATAAATTTTATGCTTAGCATATGATGTTCCGGGATCCGGATCATCTCCGTTCCATGTCGGATCCGGCTCAGGGGGCCTGCCCATTACCCTCACAACTCCCTCTATGATATCGTCTATATACGTAAAATCCCGCTGCATTCTACCGTGATTGAATACCTTTATCGGATTTTTTTCCAGAATGGCTTTGGTAAAGAGAAAAAGGGCCATATCCGGACGACCCCAGGGACCGTAAACCGTGAAAAATCTGAGGCCCGTAGAAGAAAGACCAAATAAATGAGAGTATGTATGGGACATAAGCTCATTTGCTTTTTTGGATGCAGCATAGAGTGATACAGGATGATCAACATTGTGGTGAACGGAAAACGGCATTTTTGTGTTGGCACCATACACGGAGCTGGATGAAGCAAACACAAGGTGCTCGACATCGCCGTGTCGGCAGCACTCTAAAATATTTACAAACCCTACAATGTTAGCATCTATATAGGCCTGAGGATTTACTAATGAGTACCTCACACCGGCTTGGGCGGCAAGGTTTACAACAACATCGAAATGACTACTTTTAAAAATCTTCCCCATAACTTCTTTGTCAGAGATGTCTATTTTAAAAAAGGAAAAGTTTTCAAAAGGTGTCAGCATCTCAAGGCGGGCTTTTTTAAGACTGACATCATAATATGGATTCAGGTTGTCGATACCGGTAACGCTGCAGCCATTTTCTAACAGGCGTTTTGAAAGGTGATAACCGATAAAACCCGCGGCGCCGGTAATCAGGACGTTGTTGAATTTAAATTTCATTTTTTAAATGGGACGCAGATTTTCACAGACCCGCCTGCCATGCGAGGCACCATGCGAGGCACAAGCGGGCAGGTTAACACAGATTATTATTTTCTTAAATTATCAAACACTTTACGTTTAATTTCTGGCTTAGGGCCAAAATTCAATAAAAGGCCAACTTCTTTATCTGTAGCCTTAAGATAATTTAGTAATTGTGCCTCATTCTCTAATGCTAAATTCCTCGTCGCTTTAATCTCAACAATAACCTTACCATCAACCAGTATATCGGCAAAATACTCACCTACAATCTCATCTTCATAAAACACTTTTATTGCATATTGTGAAACAGCTGGGATGTTCTCTTTTTTAAAAGCTAGCATCATTGCATTTTCATATACCTTTTCCAAAAAGCCATACCCGAGATTATTATAAACTTTATAAAAGATTCCAATTATCTTTTCTGTTAACTCTTTATATTTAGAATCTTTATAATCTGTGTTCACCTGCCCGCCATCGCGAGCCGCACTCAAGAAATTTCCGTCAAATAATTCTCAAGACGGTTATTTAAAAATCTACGTCCAAATCCGCTTTTAAAATATTTTTCCCGCTCAATCGCATCAATTTTATTCAAACAGGCTTCAAAATAAATTAGCCTCAAAGGACGTCTATGTAAGGTTGAGGAGACCAATCCTTTTTCGTGTTCTTCGAGTCTTCTTTCCAGTTTCTTAGTGAAGCCTATATAAAATTTATTATCACTTTCACTTAGTAAAACATATGTATAGTACACCGCAAGATGGTTCATATAGGTCGCTCAGGCGAGGCGGGCGGGTCTGTGTCCTAAAAAATCAGGGAACAATAATGATGTCGTCGGCTTTTATGTGTATATTCTGACTGAAATCTTTACCTTTCACTATATCTTTATAATTGACCCTATAAATCTTCTCTTTGCCATCTTCATTCCGCACCAGAATAATTTCTTTTTTTGATGCCCATTGGGTAAACCCTCCTGCAAGAGCAAATGCTTGTAATACAGTTAAATCTTTAAAAAGATTATATTCTCCGGTTCTAGCCACCTCCCCCAGAATGTAAAATTTCTGACTTCCGGGATTTTTTACAGTAACAGTTACAATAGGATTATCAACATAGTCCTTCAGTCCTGATTCAACATTCTTTTTAACCTGTAGGGGTGTTTGGCCGGAGGCCTGAACATCGCCGAGAAGGGGAAAAGAAATTTTACCATCAATTCTGACCAAAACTTCTTCTCTCGAAAAATCGGGCTCCTTCCAAGTCAAAATTTCCAGGATATCACCATTTCCAATTTTGTATGAATCAAGGGAAACCCAGGAAGACCATTTCTTGCCTGTTTTAGCCGGCGTGCTTTTCTCCGTAGCCAAATTGTTCTCTTGAGCATAGCATATCTGTATTGAGCTGAATACTAAGATCAATGATAGGAATAAACTTGAAAGAAGTGTAGCTTTTTTCATAATTAGTTCTCCATCTATAAAAATCGTAGGCGTTCACGGGTTCAAAGGTTCAGAGGTTCAGGGGTTCAAAGGTTCCATTCTTGTTCCCGGACTGCATTTGGGATGCGTATTTGCGAGAAAAGCGTCAGTTTAGTTAGTATAACATTCATCTTCCAATTCCTTCATAATCAAACCCAAGATCCCTCATCTCTTTTGGATCATAGATGTTTCGGCCGTCAATGATGATCGGTTTTTTTAAAAGAATCTTTACCGCTCGCATATCGAGATTTCTGAATTCATTCCATTCAGTGGCAACGATCAATGCATCACAATCGCGGATTGATTCGTAGGGATTTTCAAAAAACTCAACATTGTTTAAAACCTTTTTTGCGTTTTCAATGGCAACCGGATCACAGGCATGAATTCTTGCCCCCATATTCTGCAATTCTTCTATGATTTTTAGCGAAGGGGCCTCTCTGATATCATCTGTCTTCGGCTTGAATGAAATACCCCAAACAGCTATGGTGCTCCCCTTAATGTCTAATTTTGATCTCAGTTTGTTTACAACGACGCTCTTTTGTTTCTCATTAATTCTGTTGACCACTTCAAACAGATCAGAGTCACAATCGTTCTGTTTCAATGTGGAAATAAGCGACTTCACATCCTTTGGAAAGCAGCTGCCCCCATAACCGATGCCGGCCTGCAGGAATCGTGAACCGATTCTATTGTCCAGACCCATGCCTTTTGCAACCTCTTTGATATCTGCGCCTGTTTTTTCACACAGATAAGAAATCTGATTCATAAAGCTGATCCGGGTCGCGAGCATGGTATTGCTTGCATATTTAATAACCTCTGCACTTTTTATATCTGTAATCATTATGGGTTTGTCCGTTCTCGCTCTTGATCGATATAAGGAAGTCATAACTTCTTCGGCTTTTCTACTATCTGAACCGATCACAATTCTGTCCGGGTTTTCAAAGTCTTTTACCGCAGCGCCTTCCCTTAAAAATTCAGGGTTGGAAACAACATCGAAGTCAACCTTGTTCCTCTGAGTTTCTTTTATTATCTTTTTTACAAGATCAGCGGTTCCCACCGGAACTGTACTCTTGTTAACAACAATTTTGTAGCCATTCATATATTCGCCGATGATTCTTGCGACTTCCTCCACTGCTGAAAGATCTGCTTCCTGATGCTCATTGGTCGGCGTATCCACGCAGATAAAAATAATGTCTGATTCCCGGACCCCTTTTTTGGCATCTGTTGTAAACTTTAGCCTTCCCGCTTCAAGATTTCTTTTGTATACCTCCTCAAGACCGGGCTCATATATCGGCATTATGCCTTTGCTCAGCGAATCTATCTTTGCCACATCGATATCAAAACAGATGACGTCATTACCTAAGTTTGCAAACCCGGTTCCGCTGACGAGTCCGACATATCCGGTTCCGGCGATGGTTAATTTCATTTAAACTCCTTCAAAAAATTATTTGCCACAAAGGCACAAAGACCCGCCCGCCTCGCCTAAGGCGAAGCCGATGGCGGGCAGGCACCAAAGATTATAGCCTAAACTGATCGGTTCCAGGTTCAGAGTTCAAGGTTCAAGGGTTCCAACCGATTGAAACTGCAGGAAATATTGATCAAAATCCGGAATGTCTGCCATAACCTAATTGGGTGGAACGGTTTTGAACCCACAATGAAGCCAGTATCACATAGATGCGAAGTTTTGAGGTTTTTCCAACCCGGAACGTTGAACTCT
>JAFCZV010000275.1 GCA_019314155.1 Deltaproteobacteria bacterium | reverse complement strand
TAATTGATTAGAGATCATTTTAAAGGTCTAATTAATTTCCGAAAATTTGACCATATCTGTTTTTCAATCTCATCCTCTTTTCTATATCCTAAATATGTCCACTTTCCTTTGAAACGCTACATTTGGACGGATAGCCTTGAGATAGCTTACAGGGACCTCAGGCTAGCAGCCTAATAGAAAAGTCTGACATCAATGACGCAACAAGATTTCGCAGCATGAAAATCGGTACAAAGTTGTGCCTGTCTCTGAAGGAATATTGTACTGTAAGATAACAAAATAGCTCTATATCAAAATAAGGCTATCAACAGCGACCGCAGAAGTTTCAAAAGAGCGGGTGAGGGATATCCGTCCGGCGGCAGAGAATTTTCTTTCTGGAATGTCCGTATTGCGGTTTGCGTGCGGGGGCCAGCCAAACCGTCCTCTGAGCCAGCATCAAAGCCAAGGTGGTTGAGGAGCTGCTGTATCTCCATGATCTCGTCGCGCGTAAGCGGTTCATGTTCTGCACCCCGGCCGTTCGCAATCTGCGGCAGGCCGATGATTCGATCTGAGAGATGGCCGACTGAGATTGCATAGTTGATTGAACGATTCCAACGCAAGATGGTCCGGAAATTGTTGTAGACCAGAAAGGCCGGACCTTTATAGCCTTGTGGCAGCACGATGGAACCTTCCATATCCTCCTGCGGCAAAGCCGTACCATTACTCCGCCGTACCCCAATCGACGCCCAGTCCTTAAGCGACTTTTTCCTGTCCATCGTGGCAAGGGTCAGGTCGAAGTTCTCAGGGAGACGCACCTCGCGGCCCCAGATTTCGCCCGTCCGCCAGCCTATGTTAGAGAGAAAATTGGCGGCGGAGGAGAAAGCATCTGGTAGGCTACCCCAGATGTCCTTGTAGCCGTCGCCGGTAAAATCCACGGCGTGTATGGTGAATGTGGAGGGGATGAACTGCATTTGTCCCATTGCTCCGGCCCAGGAGCCCGTCATCGCGTCCGGCGTGATGTGACCCTCATCGATAATTTGCAGTGCGCTTAGAAGCTCAGCCCGGAAAAAATCGGCGCGCCTCCGGTCGAAAGCCAGCGTCGCTAGGGCATCGATCACGCGGAAGTTACCTAAATAATCGCCAAAATCCGTTTCCAGTCCCCATAATGCGATGAGATAGCGCGGAGGTATGCCATATTCAGCATAGATCTTGTTCAGCAAGTCGCGATGTTTTGCCAGCAGCGCACGACCGCGTATTATCCGGTCGTCTTTTACGCGCCGCCGGAGGTAAGTCCAGAAGGTCTGTGTGAACTCCGGCTGCCGTCGGTCAAGTTCGATCACATGCTTTACCGGCAGAATATCCCTCAGCGCCGCGTCCAACGTCGCATCGGAAATTCCTTTGCCGCGCGCCTCTGCACGCAGCGCCGCAAGCCACTCCTGGAAATCCTGGTCGGAAAGTGCCTCATTTGCCGTAGTTCTATCTGGCTCTTTGATAGCCTGTGCGCTATCCTGCCATGCGGCAATTAACAAAACCAAACCAATTACCACTACCGATAAAAATCCCTTCCACCTCGTTGCGCTTCGCAAATTCATTCAAGCCTCTTATCCGCCACGTATTCGGTTGTTGCTATAATACAAACGCTTGGTCAGGTATTTAGTTTCTGCCTGTAAATGTATAATAGGGTGAATGAAAAATAAAGCTGAAAATATCGCTTCAAGACGGGTTGATGCGGAATCGAGAGGACATTCTTTGTTGACTTCTAAGCTATACACTCCGGCTGCGCATCTCAAATATCTTTTCAGAGTCTCAGAATATCAGCCTTCTGCTAAAGTTGCGATAAGTCAGACATATCAAAGGTTTTTGAAGTGGATGATATTTTCATCTTTTGGATGGATATCTGAATATTTACCGGGGTAAAAAAGAGATCGGATCATCATCCCGACTGAATTAAATGGGGAAATAATAAAGGCAAGGCATCGTGAATTTAAAATTGGATTGGATCAAAACAAAATTATACAATATATAGTGTATAAGAGATGACCAGATTTTTATTAAAATATTGAAACTGAATGATAGATAGGTTATTAGTATCACATGGGTTTGGAATTATTAGATATCTGCCTTTCTTGCAAGGTATCACAAGTTTTGACAAGTCCGAATTTCATGAGGCACTCTTAATAAATTACCAGCTCGACAATAAATTAGGAGGGCATAAAAGTGCATGGAGGTTGAAATATTATGTTTAACGAATCGCGAAAATTCAAACAGGCATTATTTTATCTTCTTTTTCTTCAATTATTGGTCTGGACGATAATGTCCTTAGCCGGATGCAGCGGGAATGAAAAAATCCCCCCGGCCAGCATCCTCACCAGCGATGAAGTAACGCTGACGTGGGATGACGTTACCTATGCGACCGCTTACAATATCTATTGGAGTGATAAGCCGGGAGTTACCAAAAAGAACGGAACTAAAATATCCAACGTAAAAAAACCCTACAAAATGACTGGATTGCAAAAGGGGAAAAAATATTATTTTATTGTAACATCCGTAGATGCTTCTGGCGAAAGCAAAGAATCCGAAGAAATCTCATTCATCGTTGGGCAATGAGGTTTAAGTCGATTGTTTGATTGGATGTCACTGGACGAAGATGATGTGACAACAATAGGATTTACATAACCTGACAACAGAAAAATATGATATCTGTATATTGCTTGTTGTCGTCGATGGTGCAGGTATTGGCAAGGTATCTGGCATCCGATTTTATAAAGTGACTTCTTTTATAATTTTTTACAAGAGGAGGTATTAATTATGAGAAAGTCTTCTAAATATTTATTTATTTTTCCTATATCAATAATTTTATTTTTTTTGTTATCGTGCTCCACTGGTTACAATAAATATGCTGACCAGTACTATCAGGAAGGTTTAGTTTTTTATGAAAGAATGGAGTATGATAGATCGATTGATAGTTTCACAAAGGTTTTGGAAGTAGCACCATACGGAAAAGATAATGATTTAGTTTATTATAACCTAGGGATGGCATACTTTAAGAACCGTCAGTATGATGAATCAATATATCAGTTTACAAAAGCACTAGAATTAACCCCCGAGAAAGACAATAAAAGAAAATTTAATGTTTTAGAGTGGCGAGCGAATGCATTTGAGCAAAACAAAGAGTTTGATAATGCAATAAAAGATTACTCAGATGCCATACAACTTATCCCAAAACACGAAAATATAAAGGACATTTATCATAATAGAGCATGGTCTTGGATTAACAAAGGAAATTATGATAAAGCGATTGAGGATTTCAGCAGCGCGATATCAATTGATCCCGAATTTGATGCCTCGTATTATGGAAGAGCGTATGTATGGTTTAAAAAAGCAGATTTGCAGCGTGCAATAATAGATGCAAAAGAAGCCGTAAAATTAAGTTCGGCAAATAAGAAGTATGATGACTTATTGTTTGAAATCAAATCTTCTATGAGCAAAAAATAAAACTAAGAAATGCAATAATTAATCCATAAATTTAAATATAAAGGAGTTAAAAATGGCAGAAGCAAAAGGATTGATGAAACCGGTAAAGCTGAAAAGTGAGCTGGCAGAGTTTCTTGGAGCAACAGAACTTCCCAGGACAGAGATCACCAAAAAACTATGGGACTATGTTAAAGCGAATAAACTTCAGACAAAGACTGAAAATGGAAAGCCTGAGAACGCAGG
>JAFCZV010000274.1 GCA_019314155.1 Deltaproteobacteria bacterium | reverse complement strand
TCAGACCCGATCAGGATCGAACTGTTTGGGGAAACCGTAGAGTCCTTAAGGTTTTTTTCAGCCGCATCCCAGCGAACCATTAAAAGCATCCGAGAAGCCGTTATCCTGCCGGCCAGGGAAGCGGTTGTAAAGAAAGCCGACATTGATCAGATTATAAGCCGGATGAGGGCGCAGGCATCGAAGCTGGATATTCCGGTAACCAAAGTCAGAAGCTTGATCGATCGCATTAAAAAAGAGGGGGTGTTCCCCGGATTTGAAAGCATGATTTCGCTGATCTATCCTGAACCGGATAATTTTTTTGACTATATGCCGGACAAAACGCTTTTTATTCTGTTTGAGCCGGCCGAACTCGAAAAGGTTGCAGATCAAACGCTGGAGCAGGCATCCAAAAGTTTTGTCGCTGCGAGCAAGGAAGCAAGACTCTGTGTCGAACCCGAAAGTCTTTATCTAACATGGTCAAAGGTTAAAGACCTCTTTATGGATAAAAAAACACTGACGTTTAAAAAGCTTCCGGTGTCAAAAGGGGCACTCTCCACCGAACAGCCCTTCAGACGGCTTCATTTTTCCGTTAAAGGCGATATCTCGACCTCTATGGAACTTACACCTCGCCGGGAGAAAAACCTTTTTTCACCGCTGACAAATTGGATCAATGAACAGAAGCAGGCGGGTTTTGTCACCCTTTTGGTTTGTAATAAACGGGCACAGGCCGAGCGGTTGAAGTCGCTTTTAGTCCCTTACGGGATCCATCTGGGTCGTGTTGACGGTTTGCCTGATATCCAACAAAGCAAAGGCCAGGTGTTCGTCTGCCTCGGACAGATTTCTTGCGGGTTTGTCTGGCCGGCTGAATCTTTGGCGATCGTTACAGAGGATGAAATATTCGGATCGAAACGACGCCGTAAAATAAAAACAGCGCAAAGAGTTCGAACGGAACTCCTTGCGTTTGAAGATTTGAAAAAAGATGACCTTGTGGTTCACGTCGATCACGGGATCGGGCGGTATGAAGGTCTCGTAAAACTGAAGCATAACGGTTCGAGCAATGATTATCTTCTCATTCTCTATAAGGATAATGACAAACTATATCTGCCTGTCGATCGTATGAACATGGTTCAAAAATACATGGGAGTGGATGGAATCGAACCGGTTTTGGACAAGATGGGAGGCAAATCATGGGAACGGGTTAAGGCCAGGGTAAAAAAATCGGCGGAGAAGATTGCAGGAGAACTTTTAAAACTTTATGCCAAGCGTAAGGTCAGAAAAGGACATGCTTTCGAAGAGGTTGATAGCGATTTCCAGGATTTTGAAGCCGGCTTTCCTTACGAGGAGACACCGGACCAACTCAATGCCATCGGAGATGTTCTGAATGATATGAAGGCACCCATCCCAATGGACCGGCTGGTCTGTGGCGATGTCGGTTACGGTAAAACAGAGGTTGCCCTTCGCGCTTCGCTCATGGCAGTTAATGACGGCAAACAGGTGGCCGTACTTGTTCCAACCACTGTGCTGGCTGAACAACATTTCGCTACATTTTCCGAGCGATTTAAACGGTACCCGATTAATATAGAATGTTTAAGCCGGTTTCGCTCTTTAAATCGCCAGCGTAAAATTATCGATAATCTTAAAGCTGCAAGAATAGATATTGTCATCGGAACTCACCGACTGGTCCAGAAGGATGTGGCTTTTAAAGAACTGGGTCTTTTAATACTGGATGAAGAACAGCGTTTTGGCGTCAAGCATAAGGAAAAACTAAAAAGAATGAAAAGCTCAGTGGATGTGCTTGCATTAACTGCGACCCCGATTCCCAGGACCCTGCATATGTCTCTGATGGGAATCCGCGACATAAGTGTCATTGCAACACCGCCTGAGCATCGCAAATCTATTATCACATACATTTCTGAATTTGATGATGCCGTTATTTCCGAAGCCATCCAAAAAGAGTTAAACAGGAAAGGTCAAATCTTTTTTGTTCATAACAATATTCATAGTATATGGGTAATGGCAAAGTATCTGAAAGCTCTGGTGCCCGATGTTAGACTTGATGTCGCTCACGGCCGTCTGGATGAAGAGGCGTTGGAGAATGTCATGCTTCGTTTTATGAATAAAGAGATCGATTTGCTGGTGTGTACAACTATAATAGAGTCAGGACTAGATATCCCTTCCGCCAACACCATATTAATCAATCGCGCCGATAAATTCGGACTTTCCCAGATTTACCAATTGCGCGGTCGTGTCGGGCGGTTTGATGAACAGGCCTATGCATATCTCTTTATACCGGATGAAAGCATACTCGGGAAAAACGCTCAGAAACGTCTGAAGGTTTTGATGGAACACAGTGACCTCGGCTCAGGTTTTCAAATCGCCATGAGTGATCTGAAGATCAGAGGCGGTGGAACAATTCTGGGGGCTTCACAGTCCGGTCATATTGCCGCAGTCGGCTATGACATGTTTCTTAAACTGATGGAGAATTCAATGGCTGAACTGAAAGGAGAAGCAGTTCAAGACAGCCTGGAACCGGAAATTAACGTTAGTATGCCCACCTTTATCCCTGAATCCTATATTCCAGATATTGATCAACGTCTTTCAGCATACCGCCGCTTGGTAAAATTAACAGAACTCAACGAGATCGCTGATTTTAAAGTTGAACTGTTGGATCGTTTTGGTAAATTACCTGTGGAGGTTTCAAATCTTCTTTTAAAAATCATGCTAAGGGTGTTGGCCATAAAGGCGGGTGTAAAGCGTCTTGACCTGATCGGACAACAGCTTTCACTCAATTTTTCCGGGGCACACCAGAGAAATCCTGCCGGCATATTCAAAATGCTCGATTCTAAAAAACATGGATTTGAATTTACTCGGGAACAGGTGCTTAAAGCCAACCTGGAAAAAGGGAGTGCAACCGGCCTTCTGACCCAGGTCAAAAACATCTTGAAAGAGATTATGCAACGTGTTAATAATTAAAAAAAATTTAGGCAATTTACGAGTTAACATAAATGACACCGAAAACCGCTGAATTCCGATGATGAGATGTTCTATCAAGCTGATTGTTCCAATCAGCTTTTTATTGATTGTTTGTTCGTTTTCAGGGTGTTCGAATTCCGAACAAAAGCGAAGTGAAGAATATTTTATCAAGGTGGGCGGACGGGGAATTACCGTTTCCGATTTCAACACGGCATTTGAAATTGCAAAAGCAGCTTATTCTTTACAATAGTGTGCGGCAGCCCGGAACCCTCAGAGAAGCTCGATTGCGACTTATTGGACAGATGATCGAGGAAATGCTTGTTCTTGAGAGGGCTAAAGAACTCGGCATCGAGATTACGAAAATGGAAGTCGAACAGGCTGCTGAAAATATAAAAGGAGATTATCCCGACACAGTATTCCAGCAAATGTTGTTCGAGTATGCCGTGTCGTACCATACTTGGGAAAAGAGATTAGAGACCCGCTTGCTTATGGAGAAGGTGATTGCCGAAGAGTTGGGGAACCAGGTTGAAATAACACCGGATGATATAGCTAATTATGGTAAAGAACGTTCAAAAGACGATGAGATAACCTCTGAGGTAGAAGAGGGGTCTAAAGATACCGATGAAATCATCATAAAGAATTTGCGCCGAAAAAAGATGGAAAAATCATATTCATCGTGGATCAAAAAACTTAAAAAAATATACCCCGTTGAAATAAACAAAGAACTGTGGGGAAAAATCGACGGGATTGTAAAATAATGCACGGTTTTTTGGAATGAAGTTCAGACGTTTTACATTAGTAATAAGCAATTTAATGATTTGTGCTGTATTTTTTTGTGTGTTGGGCTCTCCTTTTGTTATACAATCACAAGGTGCTGAAATCGTTGATCGAATTGTTGCCGTGGTCAATGATGATATCATTACGCTTTTTGAACTCAATCAATCGATTAAGCCCTATGAAGATAAAATCCATGCTCTTGGATATACCGAGGAAAAAGAACGAAGGATGGTCTTCAAAGTACGTGAGGGTGTGCTCAGCCAGCTTATTGACAGGAAAATCGAAGATCAGCAGATAAAACGCTCAAATATTAAAATCAGTGAAGAACAGATTGATCAAACCATTGAGCGAATTAAAGAAAAAAATTTCTTTACCGATGAAGATCTCAGACTTGCATTGGCCAAAGACGGCTTAACCATGGAGGCCTATCGAAATAAGATCAAGGAAGAGATGCTCGGGACAAGGCTTATCAACCTTGAAGTAAAATCGAAGATCGTGATAACCGAGGAAGACATTGCGGCCTATTATGAAAAGCACCTGGATACGTATGGTGGAAAACAAAAATACCACCTTCGCAATATCCTGATAAGAATTCCTTCCTTTGCCGATGAGAACAAAAAACTTGAGATTAGGGCAAAAATAGATGAGATCTTAAAAGAATTGAAAGCCGGGCAATCTTTTGAAACCATGGCGAAGAATTATTCAGGATCATCAACGGCTGCTGAAGGAGGAGATTTGGGTCTGTTCGAGCTCGAATCCCTTTCGCCACAGCTTCAAAAGACTATCAAAAAAATGAAGTCCGGAGAGTTTACACCCGTACTCGAGACAGATCAGGGATATCAGATTTTTTTTCTTCAGGAGATTTTAAAGACTCCTGGAAAGTCTTTAGAGGACGTATCTTCCGAGATTCAAAGAATCCTGTTCGAAGAAAATGCTGATAAGAAATACCAGGAGTGGATTGAGGGTTTGCGCAAACAGTCCGTTATTAAAATCATCCAATAGTCCACTACGGTGGAGGATATTCTCTACGTTGTGAAATATGCTAAATAATCCTGACAAAATACTTGTTGAAAGTGTAAAAAGGCTTCTGAGAAGGGATGCGACAACCCGCCTGCGCAAGATTGTGAAAAAAACGCACGCTGCAGACCTGTCTTTGGTATTTCATTCTTTGTCAATTCCGAATCAGCGGAGACTCTTTAACCTGATCGATGAAATAGAAATAAAAGGTGAAATATTCAGCAATGTCGATGAGGATACCTTTCTGAATCTTATTGAAGGAATGAAACTGGATGAGATGGTCGAGATTCTCGATCTCATGCCAAAGGATGACGTCGCCGACCTATTGGGGCACCTGCCTGTGGAGAAGTCTGACGCCATACTTGAATTGATGAAAAAAGAAGGTTCCGAAGAGGTGGAAGGCCTTCTTCATTACGGTGATGATACAGCAGGCGGTATAATGGTTCCTGACTTCATCGCCCTACGGGAGGATACAACCGCCAGGGAGGCCATCGAATCGCTTCAAGAAGAGCACCTGGATGTGGAGATGCCGTTTTATCTTTATGTGGTGGATTCAAACGGGAAATTGATCGGTGTCAGTTCTTTAAGACAGCTGGTGGTGGTTCCGCCAACCACACCGCTTAAGGATTTTATGACAACGGACGTTTTTGCGGTTAAAACGGATATGGATCAGGAAGAAGTGGCCAAAATAGTCGCCCGTTACGACATCCTTGCAGTACCGGTCGTGAATGACACCAACCAACTGGTGGGTATTGTTACGGTGGATGATGTTATCGATATCATCAGAGAAGAGGCTACGGAAGATATTTTGAAAATGGCCGGTGTCGGCGGCGACGAGTTTGTTGAGACACAGTCTGTTATCAGAAGCACAAGGATTCGCTTGCCATGGCTGTCAGCAAGCTTTATTGGCGGCATCGTTGCGTTCTTTATTATCGGTCATTTTGAAGGGAGTCTAAAAAAGGTTGCCTATCTTGCCGCCTTTATTCCCGTCATTATGGGTATGGGTGGAAATATCGGCACCCAGACTTCCACCATTGTGGTACGGGGTCTTGCCACAGGGCGCCTTAATATCAGAGATACCTGGCAGGTAGTTTTTAAAGAACTCATGGTCGGGTTTATCCTGGGTGCAGTGTATGGTGTTATGATTGGCATGGTGGCACAGCTTCGATATAGCACGGCGATGGTCGCCGTGTCCGTGGGCATTGCCGTGACATCTTCCATGATCGTTGCAGCGCTGGTCGGATCTATAGTGCCTATGGGATTTGCAAGGATAAATGTCGATCCTGCTGTAGCTACCGGTCCATTCGTGACAACGGCGATCGATATCGTCAGTGTTTATTTTTATTTCCAGATCGCCACAATCCTCCTGGGAATATGAATAGATGTCAAGTTTTTCCACGCCTGCTATCGTTCTGCGTCGGATCGATTTTGGTGACTATGATCTAATCATTACATTTTTTTCGTTAACCAAAGGCAAAGTTTCGGTTATTGCAAAATCCGCAAAAAAGAGCACGAAACGATTTTCAGGTGTCCTGGAATTATTTTCTGTATTAAACATTGTATGCGGTACGGGGCGGAAAAAGGGACTTCCTGTTTTACAGGAAGCAACGTTGGCATATCCTTTTTCCAATATTAGATCCAGCATAATAAAGACCGCTTATGCCAGTTATTGGGCTGAACTGGTCAACGAATGGATGGAACCAGGCCAACAGCAAGCGCGGTTGTACCAACTGCTTCAATACGTTCTTAGAGAACTCGATATCGACCGGATATCCGAAGCGGCACTCTCCATTTTGTTCCAGATGCGGTTTGTGACCATCGCCGGCCTTGTTCCTAATTTAAGGCAATGCAGGGTCTGCAGGATTGAAATGGAGAAGATGCAAAATTCCAAAGTGAACTTTAACCTTGTAAAGGGAGGAATTGCATGTGATCGATGTGTCTCCGGAATTTCGGGAAAAATTCTTTTTTCAAAAGGGACAATTAAACAGCTTTTGTGGATCGAAAGAGGGGATTTAAACACGGCGGCACGGATCAGATTTTCTTCTCGAGCTTTGAAGGAAGGACTGGAGTTCCTGGAGGCGTTTGTGCCGTATCATTTGGGAAAAGAACCCCGGAGTTTAAAGTTTTTGCGGCAGATTAGACAATGAT
>JAFCZV010000025.1 GCA_019314155.1 Deltaproteobacteria bacterium | reverse complement strand
GCGGCGGATCGAGCCCAAAAAGTATTTCATGATCCTTCTTCTGATTTTATCACACTCCTCAATATCTGGAAAAATTATCATCAAACCTGGCAAAGAGAAAAAACAACGGGAAGCGTAAAAAGGTTCTGCAAAACCCATTTCCTCTCTTTTAAAAGGATGCGGGAATGGCGCGATATCCATGCCCAACTTTCTGAAGTTCTCAAAGAATACGGTTTGGAAAACAATAAACATCGGGCCGAAAAGACCCGAGTCGCAAACAACACATCGCCCCAAACCTCCGGCGCCGAACCTTCCGCAAAAGACATGGGACTCAGCCCCCTTTACGCGGCCATCCACAAATCGATTTTGAGCGGTTTTCTCTCCAACATCGCCATGAAAAAAGAAGAGAATGTCTTTCATGGGACCAAAGGAAAAGAGGCGATGATCTTTCCGGGATCAGCGCTGTTTAACCGTTCAAAAACGTGGATCGTGGCAGCCGAGCTGGTGGAGACATCACGACTGTTTGCCAGAACCTGCGCAAATATCGACAACGCATGGTTGGAAAAACTCGGGGGGAGCCTGTGCAAATATACGCATCTTCATCCACATTGGGAAAGAAAAAGGGGCAAAGTCGTGGCAAGCGAGCAGGTCAGCCTTTTTGGTCTCATTATTATCCCCGGCCGGCCGGTCTCCTATGGCAGAATCAATCCCGATCACGCAGCGGAAATTTTTATTCAAAGCGCCCTGATCGAAGGTGACGTCCAAAAAAAACTTCCGTTTATGCTTCACAATCAGAATCTTGTCGATGACGTCAGGAATATGGAGGACCGGATCAGAAGAAGGGATGTTCTGGTGGATGATGCAGACCTGTTCGAATTTTACAGAAAAAGGCTCCGGGGGTGTTATAACATAAAAACCCTGACCCGGCTGTTAAAACAAAAGGAGCAAGACCGTTTTCTCCGAATGAAACCCGAAGACATCGCCCGCTATCGTCCGGATGAAAAAGAACTGTCTCAGTTCCCGAGCAGCATCGATCTCGGGGATCGGAGTTTTGACTGTACCTACAGATTTGAACCCGGGGAAGCCGACGATGGTGTTACCATTAGCATACCGTCATCTTCGGTCTATACGATTCCACCGGAATCCATCGACTGGCCGGTACCCGGACTCTACAGGGAAAAAATAACCGCCCTCGTTAAAGGTCTTCCAAAAACCTTTCGGAAAAGACTGGTCCCTGTATCGAATACGGTTGATGTCATCGTCCATGAAATGCCAAAAACCAAAAGCGCTCTGATCACAGCGCTGGGAAATTTTATATACACCCGTTTGGGCGTCGATATTCCCGCATCGGCCTGGCCGGATGATCGTTTGCCGGATCACCTGAAAATGCGCGTATCCATCACAGGTCCCAAAGGCGAAGAAATTTGCTCCGGCAGGGGCCCGGCAATTTTAAGCCGGAGCATTCCGAACACCGGCGAAACCGGTGAATCAAAGGAAATGGAATCTGCCAGAAAAACCTGGGAAAGAACCGGCATAACCCGCTGGGACTTTCCGGATCTACCCGAACGCATTGTTCTAAGGGGCAAAAACCGGACTCAATGGGTTGTTTATCCGGGGCTTCAACCCGCCGCCGGGAAGGAAAAAAGCGTAAACTTGCGCCTTTTTCGAAACATGGAAAATGCCCTGGCATCTCATAAAAAAGGTGTCGGGGCCCTTTTCGCCTTTCATCTTTCAAAGGACTTGAAATTTTTAAAAAAAGCGCTGGCACTCCCAAAGAATATGCAAAAAAAGGCCGATTATTTAAGCGGAGCGAAACGCTTTGAAAAACGGATGTACCGATGTATGATCCACCGGCTGTTCCATCGAAACATCAGATCCAAAGAGGCCTTTTACGCCCATGCCGAATCTGTTGCGCCGATTATTCTGCCCAAAGGTAGGGAATTTGCAAATCTAAGTATCTCTGTTCTCGAGGCGTATCACGAAACCAGAACCGTTTTCTACAACCTTGAAACCGCTCACATGGCCAACCAAGGGGGCCTGGAATTTTTAGAGGGTCTAAGAGTGGAATTGTCCCAGCTGGTGCCGGACACGTTTATGGATCTTTACGATACGGACCGGCTGATTCACCTGCCCAGATACATAAAGGCTGCGGCAACCCGGGCCGAGAGGGCATTGGTCAATTTCGAAAAGGACCGGACAAAGGCCCAAGAAATTGAGATTTTTACCCGCAGCCTCAACACGCTGTTACAAGGACTTTCGCCGGCCGTATCAGAAAGAAAAAAAGCAGCCGTCGAGGCGTATTTCTGGCTTATTGAAGAATATAAAGTCTCTGTTTTTGCCCAGGAGCTTAAAACACCGGTGCGAGTTTCCAGAAAACGCCTTGAGGAAAAGTTGAGGAAGATCGAAAGGATGAAATAAAAAGACCCATTACCTGCCCAAATATTTATCAGCAAGTTTTACGTAGTAATTCGCCTCATCGATCCGTCCCCGTTTCCGGCACCCGGCTGCGTAGATATTGCATTTTTCCTTTAGGGTTTTAACCGCCGCCGCATATTGACGCTTTGAGAGAAACCCGCTTTCGATAATCTTTTTTATGGCCTTGATCCGAAATCTGTCTAGTCCAAAAGATGCGGAAAGCTGATCTTCATGCCCGCCCCGCTTTATAATGAGCGGTGTATCTATGCGGTATACAGGAAACCGGCAGCTTATCCTGAGCCATAGATCATAGTCTTCACAGGCCGGCAGTGTTTCATCAAAGTTTCCAACGATCTCCAACAGGCTGCGCCGGATCATCACTGCCGAAGGGCTGACCAGACACAGGGCCAGAGAAGGTTCAAAAATCATTCCCGAAGGCTTTTTATGTCGTTTTTTAGGGTTGACTTTGAGTCCGTTTCTGATCCAAACTTCCTCGGTCTGGCAAATCAATGCATCCGGCGTTTGAGTAAAAAATTCAATCTGCGCGGAAAGTTTTTGGGACAACCAGAGATCATCCGAGTCAAGGAAAGCAATAAACTTTCCGGATGCTTCTGCAATTCCCCGGTTTCGGGCAGCACTCACCCCCTTATTTTTCTGGGAAAGAACCTTAATAACGTTTCTGTAGGAATCTAAAACATCAGCCGTATGATCTGTGGAACCGTCGTCCACTACGATCAACTCAAATTCTGTATAATCCTGTGCCAGGACGGAATCGATGGCCTCTTTAATGATCCAGCCGCGGTTATACGTCGGAATGATAACACTCACTTGAGGTTTTTTTTCTATTTTATTCATCTTTTCCATCTTCAACTTAGGTTAAATGACGAATTTAAATTATGCAATACTCCTGATTGATAAACATTTTACATTTAAAGCTTGACTAACCGTGATTTCACATGATTAATTGAACAGTGTTCATCAACACCTAGTCTAACTCCGCAATAGTATCGAACTTAGGGGCTTCGCCCCGCCTGCCATTGCAAGGCACGAGCGGGCAGGCCCAATTGGAATAATGGCGTAATGGAGTAATGGAAAGATGGGTTTGAAGGAGTTTTTAACCATTCAAATTAGGTTGTTTCCGCCCTTATTTCCAATATTTCAACATTCCATTCTGCCATGCCGGATGCGTAAACAGATTACCATAACAAAACATTTGATAACAGTAAGTTGCAGAATTGCCGAAACATTAAATTAAGTTTCGTATCTATTTTATAAAAATGACAAAACGAAAGGAGGAAGATAACAATTTGTAAATAAAAGAACAGGTATTTTTTATCAAACCATAACCGTATATTGAGTAAGGAGGTTCAAATGAAAAAAGCTTTAGTAATCGGCATTGCGCTTGTTTTTGGATTTGCCATTTTTATGGTAGGAACGCCCACAACCGCGCAGGCTAAAACCACTTTTGTAACCATTGGGACCGGCGGGATCACCGGCGTTTACTATCCCACCGGCGGTGCCATTGCCAAAATGGTTAACAAAAAGCGTAAAGAGTATGGCATCCGCGCCACGGTCGAGTCAACCGGCGGATCGGTGTTTAACGTCAATGCCATTATGTCCGGCGATTTGGACTTCGGTGTTGTCCAGTCAGATCGCCAGTTTCAGGCTATAAACGGCTCTCCTAATTCCGAGTGGGCGGGCAAGCCACAAAAAGATCTCCGTGCAGTTTTCAGCATCCATCCGGAATCGATCACCCTTGTCGCTGCTGTTGATGCAAATATAAAAAGCATCACGGATCTTAAAGGGAAAAGGGTAAATATCGGCAACCCCGGTTCAGGTCAGCGTCAGAATTCCATTGATGCGCTTACAGCCGTTGGGATAGATTACAAAAAAGACATGCAGGCAGAAGGAATCAAGGCTGCCGAATCAGCCGGACTCCTTCAGGACGGCAGAATAGATGCTTTCTTTTACACAGTGGGTCATCCCAATGGATCCATCAAGGAAGCGACTGCCGGTAAAAGAAAGGTCCTCTTTGCTTCCATCACCGGTATTGATAAACTGCTGGCAAAATACCCTTACTATGCCAAAGCTGTAATACCGATCACGTTTTACCCGAATGCTGTAAACAAAGAAGATGTTCAAACATTCGGTGTCAAAGCAACTTTTGTCACATCTGCAAAAGTACCGGATAATATGGTGTATGCCATTACCAAAGAGGTTTTTGAAAACTTTGAGTCATTCAAGAAGCTGCATCCGGCTTACAAGGTCCTCACGAAAAAAGGTATGCTGGAAGGTCTGTCCGCACCGATCCATCCTGGTGCCATGAAATATTATAAGGAAGCTGGGCTGAAGTAAATTAAAATAGATTAGAATAAACGATCGGGCGGCGGAGCGAGTACTCATGGATACAAGCCCGCCGCCCTTTATAATTCAGTTCGCTTCGCTCACAATTGGAATAATGGATAATATCCTTTTAAAAACCAACCTTCCAGTATTCCATATTCGAGACAAGCGTTTAAGCCTAAATATTGTCCTATTTTTTCATTAAGTTGTAGAAATTCCGAGACGTATAATTAGACCGGTGCAATTGCCTTGTCTCGCCCTATACGATCTTATTTCAACACCGTCATACCATACTGAAAGATTAGGTGACAGCCATGAGCGAAAATGAAACCCGTGATCAAGAGGACAGCCTGAAACAAGATGACGGCCTTGAACTTGCCAGGAAAATGGCCGAAGAAGAAGAAGGAATAGGAAGGCTTCCCAAAGGGCCTTCAAAATACGTCATTCCAACCATTGCGGTGGCTTGGAGTTTTTTCCAACTGTCCATTGCCAGCTGGCTTATCTTAGATTCTACATTTATCCGTGCCATCCATCTTGGTTTTGCCCTGCTGATCGTTTTCCTTAACTATCCCCTTTTTAAAAAACCACGTTTCGGCCTCAAATTCCTTTCAACCACTGACAGGATCCCCATATTTGACTATATCATAGCAATTGTGGCTGCTTTTACAGCGCTTAATATCATGATCGATTATGCGGGAATTACAATGCGATACGGTGCCCCCATAACAAGGGATATTGTTATCGGGATAGCTCTTACCGTGCTTTTGCTTGAGGCGTCACGACGGGTGATCGGCCCTGCCCTTCCAGTTATTGCATTACTATTTTGTGGCTATTCATTTTTCGGGCCTTATATGCCGGATATTATATCGTTTAAAGGGGTTTCAATGAACCGGTTCGTAGGACAGATGACCATGTCCACGGAAGGGATTTACGGTATTCCCTTAGACGTTTCTGCAACCATTGTTTTCCTGTTCGTCCTTTTCGGCGCCATGCTCGATAAGGCTGGTGCCGGATATTATTTTATCCAGCTGGCTTTGAGCCTTTTAGGCGGGTTTAAAGGCGGACCGGCCAAAGCTGCTATTGTTGGCAGCGGACTGACAGGGATGGTATCCGGCTCAAGCATTGCAAATATCGTCACAACCGGAACATTCACCATACCCATGATGAAAAAAGTCGGCTATCCGGCAACTAAAGCAGCGGCTGTTGAAGTTGCAGCAAGCACAGATGGACAGCTGGCACCGCCGATCATGGGTGCGGCTGCTTTTATTATTGCCGAATATGTGAATGTCCCCTATATACAGGTGGTCAAGGCTGCCGCCATACCGGCATTTGCCTCCTATGCCGCCCTTTTCTACATCGTCCATATTGAGGCATCCAAGCTGGGGTTGAGGGGTATGCCGCGCAATGAACTCCCTGTCTTTTTTAAAACACTGATTGGCGGAGCGCACTTCCTTATACCCATTGCTATGCTCCTGTATGAGCTCATTATTGTAAGACACTCACCGGAGCTGGCCGCTTTTCGTGCCATATGGGTCATGGCATTACTCATGTTAATCCAGGGTCCTGTAAAGGCATACCTGAATAAACAGCCCATCGGTCCCGCGTTCAAGCAGAGTATTATCGACATTTTTTCCTCTCTTGCCAGCGGTGCCCGAAACATGGTTGCAGTCGCCCTTGCCACCGCTGCCGCAGGAATCATCGTGGGCGTTGTTGCACTGGGGCTCGGCGGACTCATCACTGAAATCATCGACGTTGTTTCTATGGGTAATATCTACCTGATGCTGGTGATCACCGCCCTTGCAAGCCTTATCATCGGCATGGGGCTCCCCACCACTGCAACCTATATTGTCATGGCTTCTCTGACAGCACCGGCCATTGTTACCATTGCAGGCCAACAGGAATGGTTTGTTCCTTTGATGTCCGCCCACCTGTTCTGTTTCTACTTTGGCATCCTGGCAGATGATACCCCGCCCGTGGGTCTGGCCGCTTATGCAGCAGCGGCCATTGCCAAATCGCCGCCGATTGCCACCGGCATACAGGGGTTTATGTACGATATCCGTACAGCCATTTTGCCGTTTATGTTCATTTTCAACAGCGATCTCATACTTCATAATATCACAAGCTGGTCCCAGGGAATTCTTATTTTTCTCATGGCATGTGTGGGTAACTTTGCATTTGCTTCGGCAACTCAGAACTGGTTTGTGGCAAAGAACAAAATATGGGAGATACCGATATTTCTATCAGTAACCGTAATATTAATGCGCCCGGATTTAATCTCTAAATTGATCGGCATACCACATGGACAACGTTACTGGGTATACCCCATCGGGCTTGTTATTTTTGGGTTGCTCTACTTGATGCAAAAACCGCGTATTCCCAAGGCAGAACCAGCTCCTGCAGCATGATATGACGGAGTGCAAACAACAGTCTGTTTATCAGGATTTTACTCCCCTTAAAAGGGAGGTAACATTAGGGAAATAAAGGGAATATCATGGATGACGTCAAGAAAATAATGGTTGCACTTGCCTTTTCGCAACATTCTGAGGGCATATATAATTATGCCGCAAACATCGCACAAACCTTTAATACTGAACTGGTTGTCGCAAGCATCATTAACTCCCGGGATATTTCAGCGATAGGGATGGTTGCATCCATGGGATATAAAGTCGACGCTGAGCACTACGTTGAAGGGGTCAAGGCGGAACAGAAAAAAATGTTGGATCGGTTCCTGACCAATTCTTCCTTTGACCGTAAAAAAATCCGGATCATTTTCAAAGTCGGCAACCCGATAGATGAACTATTGAGACTCATTGTCAAAGAAAACATCGATATGATCGTTATGGGGGTCAAGGGACGCACCGACCTGGAACATGTCTTTATCGGGTCGGTAGCTGAAAAGCTTTTCCGTCGTTCCCCGGTGCCGGTCATCTCTTTTCGTGACGAAAAGAGTTCCAAAGAATTAAGACAAAAAATAAAACTCACGTAACCTGTCACGAAATCGCTTTCTGGAAGGAGGGCCAAAAATGACCGGAATTAAGACAAAAATTATATTCATAATGGCCGTTTGGGTATTTTTCTTGAGTGCACCGGTTCTGGCGGGTGATCGTTTTACGGATAACGGTGACGGCACGGTTACGGATCATCAACTGGGGGTGATGTGGGCCAAAACCGACAACCAGGGAAATATTAATTGGAATGATGCAAATCAATGGGTAGAATTTACCTTCCCCTACACCATTGAAAAACAGTACGACGATTGGCGACTTCCCACTCTGGCGGAGCTAAAAAGCCTCTATGTCTATGTACCGGATAAAGCTTATAAGGGATATGAAACGGATTGTGGGCAACGTATTAAAATCGTACCTGACATAAAGTTGAGCTGCGGATGGGTCTGGACATCTGAAAGATCAGCAATTCAGGCAGCTATTTTCAATTTCAACCGCGGGTACCATTACATGGCCCGAATTGGGCATTATAAATCTTACCGCACTTTACCTGTACGCGACATGAAATGAGATAAAAGATCAAAGTGAGCTGAAATTTAGGAATGTGCTTTCAGCGTGATCAATCAAGGCACTTCGAACTTTAGACAAGGTACTTCTACTTGTTACACCCACACACCATCCACCGCTGCACCGCATTGGGGGCACATTCCGTTGGTTATCCTATTTTTTTGGACATAAAACCCCCAGCGATCGATAAGGATTTCACCGCACTGGGAACAGAATGTCTTTTCCCCGCGCTCACCGGGAACATTACCGGTGTAAACATATTTCAAGCCGGCGGTTATGCCGATTTTACGGGCCGTATCCAGGGTCTTCACCGGCGTCGGAGGACGATCCGTCAGCTGGTATGTGGGATGAAACCGGCTGATATGCCACGGAGTGTCGACGCCCAGAGAATCCGATAGAAACGCTGCCAGCGCTTCGAGTTCTTTTCTATCATCGTTCAATCCCGGAATCAGCAATGTAGTAACCTCTACAAAAATACCCAGGGATTTCATCCGTTTTAATGTCTCTTTGACCGGCGCCAGCCTGGCTTGGCAGTACGTTTTGTAGAAATCTTTGGTGAAGGCCTTTAAATCGACATTGGCCGCATCCAGGTAGGGGCTGATCATCTCAAGTGCTTCGCCGGACATGTATCCGTTGGTGACGAACACATTCTGAATTCCCTTTTCATGGGCAAGTTTTGCCGTATCATATGCAAATTCAAAATAGACGGTGGGTTCGGTGTAGGTATAGGCTATTGTTTTGCAATTTCCCTTCAAAGCTTCTTGGACAACATCAGCGGGGGTGGAGACATCGCCGACGATCATCCCATTGCGATCCGACGGCATCTGGGCAATATCTGCGTTCTGACAAAAACGGCACTTGAAGTTGCATCCCACCGTAGCGATGGAATAAGAGAGACACCCCGGCAGAAAATGATACAGCGGCTTTTTTTCAATGGGATCGATATGGCGTGCAATAAGCCTTCCGTAAACCAGAGTATTAAGAACCCCTTCACGGTTTTTTCTGACACCGCATATTCCCCGACAACCCTCTTTTATGATGCACCGATGATTGCAAAGATTGCATTTGACCTTGTTCTCCTCCAGCGGCTCATATAAATAAGCTTCCATAATCGAGACTCCTGACCCGAAATAAAAGTTGAACCTTTAACTTTTAACCATTAACCTTGATAAAATTGTAAAAAGTGAAACGTGAAATGTAAAATGACTACATTAAGTACATTATGAGGAAATATTACACAACATATAGACTTTTCACGTTTAACTTTTTACCTATTACGGAACTATCAACCTTGACGGCTTCGTAAAAAGTCTTTTGTGAGCGATATCTGATCATTTGGGGATCAAGCGTTTCAAGTGGTGATGCGTTAAAAATTTCAAGCTGTTTGAGGAGCTTGCGACGAATTCTTGAAATTTAGCATCGCAGCTTGAAACGCCCCCAAATGGTCACTGAGCAAGCAAAACTGACTTTTTACGAAGCCGTCAACCTTCCCCTTCCCTATCCCGCCACTGCTCCGGTGGTCGGTTTGGGTTTATACGGCACGGTGAGCGGTCTGGTCTTAAAGCGTGGAACAAGGGTGACCACCATACCGATAAAAGCGCCAAAAGGGTATTTTTTCAGCAGCCATGATTGTTCTAGTTTGTCGGCAGACCGGCCCGGAGCTGCCGAAAACTGACCGACGGTTCTCCAGGTAATGGGCACATCCCCCAACAAGGAGCGAATGATCTCTTTGAGTTCCCAAATGCTGAAAAAACAGGCGTGATTGTATATAGTCCGGGTAAACACGCCTTTGATGCGGCGGTGGACCCCTTTGAGGGCATATCGGTTAAGAACGCCCAGAAATATTTTATCTTTGGCAATCCTGCTCGCCTCCTCAATGGCCTTTCTGGAATCTTCGACGAATTCAAGGGTGTTAATCAAGCAGGCATAATTAAAGGCATTATCTTCAAAGGGAAGATCTTCTGCAAAACCTCGATAGAGTTCAGCACGGTTCCCCAGATTTTTAAGAGCAATATCAAGCATATAAGGTGATGGATCGAGACCTGTAACATGGAGGCCCTGTTCATGAAAGGTCGACAGACCGGTTCCGGTACCGCAACCGATATCGAGCACATGCTCTCCTTTCAGAGGCTTTAGCAGATTGAGCATCATGCGGTGTTCGACGCCGGCGACGAAACGGTTACAGGGATCGTTTAACCGTTTTTCGTATTCAATCGCATCATTAAAATCAAAAACATAGCCCATATAAGATTGTTTAATGAAAAAAAGTGGTTTTTTCAAGGTTAAAACTTTTTTTTCAAAAGAACGGATCTTATGGCGGCAGGAAAATGGCGCACGACGCCGAAATCGGAATTCTGACCCAGGCATCCCGGTCGGCGGTAAATATTTCACAGGCAACACCTTGACACAGAAGCCCCCAACATACTATATCTTTTTTCAAAAAAGACCCATCTTGAATTTAAAATGAAGCGCTCCGCCGCCCTGTAGAGACGGGATCTCCCCCGTACTATCACAAACGGACGGGGTATCAAAAAAATATAATGAAAGAATTTTTCAAAGTAACCGATCTAAAGAGCGTCCTGGAATATTCATCTGATTTTCCCCGAGTCAAAACCGAGGACATACTCCTCGATGAATCCTTCGGAAGGATTCTCGCCGTAAGTGTCAATGCGGATGTCGATCTTCCGGATTTTGCTCGATCCACCATGGACGGATATGCGGTCCGTGCATCCGCTACCTTTGGGACTTCCGAAGCAAATCCGGCATATCTCACGATCAAAGGCACCGTCCCCATGGGAACATCCCCCGCTTTTTCCATCGGGTCCGATGAAGTCGCCAGGATTTCAACCGGCGGCATGCTGCCGGAAGGTGCCGACAGTGTGGTCATGATCGAGCACACAGAAGTCATAGATCGCACCACCATAGAAGTCTACCGAAGTGTTGCGCCAGGGCAGCATATTCTCGAAAAGGGAGAAGATATACCCAAAGGTGATGTCCTTGTTCCAAAAGGAAAGCATCTCAGGCCCCAGGAAACAGGGCTTTTGGCCGCCTTCGGAAAGGAGGCGGTCACGGTGTATAAAAAACCCGTCGTCGGTATCATCTCCACGGGAGATGAGATTGTTTCGGTCCATGAAACGCCGACACCCGGCCAAATTCGCGACATCAACATATATACACTCTCCGGCATGCTAAGGAAGGCCGGCGCCGTTCCGGTCTCTTTCGGAATTGTTCGGGACGATTTTGACGATCTTTTCAAGACATGCACCACAGCTATGGCCCAATCGGATATGGTTCTGATTTCGGGAGGAAGTTCTGTGGGAACACGGGACTTCACCATCGACGTACTCTCTGCACTCCCGGAATCCGACATCCTCGTGCATGGCATTTCCATAAGCCCGGGCAAGCCCACTATTCTGGCCAAATCCCGAAACCTCGCCATATGGGGTTTGCCGGGCCAGGTGACCTCGACCATGGTGGTCTTTGAAATTGTCGTCAAGCCGTTCATAAACCATATAGGCGGTTTATCCCTCAAAAATGAAAGGAATTTCAAATTTTCCGCCCGGCTCAGCAGAAACATTGCATCGGCCCAGGGCCGGATGGAATATATTCGGGTACGGTTGAACCACAAGAACGGCATTCTGTGGGCCGACCCCATTCTCGGCAAATCAGGCCTTATCAACACCATGGTCAACGCCGACGGCCTGATTGAGATCGGAACAAACACGGAAGGTTTGGACAAAGGGGTAACGGTGGCGGTGATACCCCTTTAGACACCACCGTTGAAAAACAATTTTCGTGCTTTTGCTTTTTCGTGGCTTCATGATAAACTGCTATAAAAAACTAAACACT
>JAFCZV010000604.1 GCA_019314155.1 Deltaproteobacteria bacterium | reverse complement strand
TGCAATCGGTTACGGATCATCGAAACCTTTGGCATCTAATAAAACTGAAGAAGGCCGGGCCATTAACCGCCGGATCGATGTGATCATCCGGCCTCTGGTTCAGTCCGGGACTTATTGAAACCTAAACTCATTCCCCTAAATGGGTATGAACAGTAACTTAACTCTATGGACAATTTGATATTTTGAATATCGAATATCGAATGATGAATTATGAATGTCGAAGGATAAAAGAAAATTTGACCTTGAAGAGCGCTTAATAGATTTTGCCGTCCGAATTATTCGAACAGCGGAAACTTTGCCAAAAACAAAAATAGGAAACCACATTGCCGGACAGCTTATTCGTCCCCCAATTATGGCGAAGCTCAAAGTGCAGAATCTATTGCTGATTTTGTCCATAAGATGAAACTTTGTCTCAAAGAATTGCGAGAAACAAGAGTATGGTTGTTGATGATAGTAAGAACTCATCTGATAAAACCGGAATCAAAACTCAAGCCTTTAATTGATGAAAATAACGAGTTGATTTCTATCTTTGTTAAAAGCATCAATACGGCTATCAAAAATCGAAGAAAAAAATCATAATTCGATATTCGATATTCGATATTTTAATTTTTTAACACATGTTCGGCTCCCCGATAAATCGGGATTTCCGCTTCGCTACAACCGGCTTGTCCCGGGTTAGGAAGGTTAGTAATGACAGGCTTATTTGGTGAAAGGCTAATTAAAAAAAATAGAATCACGGAAGAACAACTCCACAAAGCTCTGGAACGCCAGAGAATCCAAGGCGGAAGGCTCGGGCACAACCTGGTCGCACTTGGATACGTAGGCTCGGGCACAACCTGGTCGCACTTGGATACGTCAGCGAGGAAGATCTCGACTCATTCTTCAGGGTGCATCCTGAAGTTTGTGAAACAGTGGAAGATACCGGCCTTGAGTTTTCTTTCATCGTAAACCTGGTCATGAAGCATGCTCTGAACATGGGAGAGTTTACCATACCGGCACTGGGAGCACGAATAAAGCTCCCCAACCACTTGGTGGACGAAGCCATTGAAAGGTTGCGAAAGAATCAGATGGTGGCTGTAATGGGGGCCGACGGGTTATCAAAACTCTCTTACAGATTAACCCTTACCGATGTCGGCATAAAACGCGCATCAGACCTCATTGATGTCTGCCGGTACGCGGGTCCGGCACCTGTCCCTTTTGATAAGTACCGGAGTAAGGTGGAGATCCAGACAATCAAAAGTATTCTTGTGGACCCGGAAAGTGTCAAGAACGCCTTTTCCGATATTATCGTGAGTGAAAAAATCCTGTCGAGGCTCGGGCCGGCAATTAGCTCGGGAAAGGAGCTCTTTCTTTACGGCCCGTCAGGAAACGGCAAGACCACCATTGCGGAAACCATCGGAAGCCTTTTGCCGGGCAATATTTACATGCCGTATGCCGTACTGGCCGAGGGAGAAATTATCACGATCTATGACCAGTCAAATCATGTGGCTGTCGAGCCGGAACACGGTGCCAATGCCGTGGACCAGAGATGGGTCCTCGTGAAACGTCCTGTTGTCATGGTTGGTGGAGAAATGAATCTCAAATCCCTGGACATCGATTTCAACCCAATATCAAAATTCTACGAAGCGCCGTTGCAGATGAAAGCAAACAACGGCCTTTTCATCGTTGACGACTTTGGGCGGCAGCAGGTCGATCCGCAAACGCTTTTGAACCGATGGATTGTCCCGTTAGAACGGAGAATCGCGGGATGAAAATCGAAATCCCTTTTGACCAGCTCGTGGTATTTTCAACAAATCTTGAACCCCGAAACCTGGTAGACGAAGCTTTTCTACGAAGAATTCGCTACAAGATTAACATTGACCACCCGGAATTGAGCGCATATAGAGAAATTTTTCAAAGGGTGTGCGTCGCCAACGGGATTGCGTTTGACAGCGAAGTGTTCGATTATCTCATCGAGCGCTTTTACCATCAGAAAAATGTCAAGTTGAACTCCTGCCACTGCCGTGACCTTTTAGAAAGTATTATAGACAATGCGCATTATCTGGGTATAAAGCCGGAGCTGACCAAGAAAACCATATCTGATGCGTGGGGGAGTTATTTTGTCGAGATGTAATTTAATGTCGCCGAAATTCTATAAGTTTTTGAAATAGTATAACTTCAATGGCACTATGATTTATGCGCCTTCAATGGAATGTTGGAATGATGGAATATTGGAATAATG
>JAFCZV010000273.1 GCA_019314155.1 Deltaproteobacteria bacterium | reverse complement strand
TCTGTACCGATCTCCCCGCTGTAGCGGGATCTTGGACTTGCGCATCATGAGGGTTTGCTGGAACCCGTCTTGTCGTGATCGGGCTGCCCTGAGCGGGGGGAGCGTCTTCTTTTTGGACGTGGGCGGGGTCGGGATTTCCCTTTTGCGGTGGGAACGGATGTCCTTCTGCTGCGGGACCTGGGTTTTTTCCTTGCAGGGATAGGCTTGGGCATGGTGAGCCATTCTTCCTTGGGCTCGATGCAGCTCAGCTTCTGTTCGATGAACGCCTCAATAGCGGGAAGGTAGAAGGCGTCCTTCTCATCGGCAAAGCTGACAGAGGTACCGGTGGCACCCGCCCGGCCGGTGCGCCCGATCCGGTGCACGTAATCTTCCGGATCACGGGGCAGCATGAAATTAATGACGTGATCCATGCCTTCGATGTGGATGCCGCGTCCGGCCACATCCGTTGCCACCAGAACTCGGATCTTTCCGGTCTTGAACCCCTCCAGGCGACGAATCCGCTTTTTTTGGGGGATATCACCGGAAAGCGTCGAACAGTTGATGCCGTGGCGGGTCAACATCTTTTCGAGCCGTCTCACTTCGTCGCGTCTGTTGCAGAAAATCAGGACCCGTTTGAGATTCTTTCGATGGATGATGTTGAACAGAAGTGCAAATTTATCGATGGTGGTCACGATGTAGACTACCTGGTCCACCGTCTCCACCGCAATCTGTTCCGGTTCGATTTCTACGGTGACGGAGTTGCGGGTCCATTGGGAGGCGAGTCGGGTGATTTCACCGGTCAGCGTCGCGCTGAAGAGCAGCGTCTGACGCTTGTCTTTTTCCGGGGTGCTGTAGATAATCTTTCGGACATCGGGGATAAAACCCATGTCGAGCATCCGGTCGGCCTCGTCGAGGATCAGCACCTCGACCTTTTTCAGGGTGATGTCGCGGCGGCGCTGAAAGTCGAGCAGCCTCCCGGGCGTTGCGACGACAATATCCACCGGATCGGCTGAAAGTTGCTTTCTCTGCTTTTCATAATCCATGCCACCAAACACGGAA
This sequence comes from Deltaproteobacteria bacterium, assembly GCA_019314155.1. GTDB lineage: Bacteria > Desulfobacterota > Desulfobacteria > Desulfobacterales > UBA11574 > JAAXQD01. The sequence continues at coordinate 3,246 of JAFCZV010000273.1, read as the reverse complement.
ATGGTTTGAAGGTCCGTGTACTTGGAGAGCTGACGAGCTTCCTCGGAGATTTGGAGCACCAACTCCCGGGTGGGGGCTAAAACCAGAATCCGGGGCGTGCCGGGTTTTCGTTTCCCCTGGATGGGGTTATTCAGCATCCTGGTGATGACGGTAATCAGGAATGCAGCCGTTTTCCCCGTTCCTGTCTGGGCCCGGCCACTGGCATCTTTTCCGGACAGGCTGCTGGGAAGGATTTCAGCCTGGATCGGTGTACAGTACTCGAAGCCAAGATCGCAGATGGCATGAAACAGCGGGGTGGGAAGATCGAAATCGTGAAACCGCGTCTTGCCTTCGGCCGGCGGGACCTTGAACTGTGAAACATCCCATCTCTCGTTCACTGACACGCCCAAGGATGCTGCCGGTGCACGCTTGCTCCGGTGGAATTTCTTTCTTTTTTTATGAGAAGAGTGCCTATGAAGGGAACGATCCTTTTGATTTTTTGGGTTTGATTTATTGATTTGATCTCGCAGTCAAAATGCTAAAAATATTATATTTATAATACACTGACGCAATCTGAAACGCTCAATTTAGGTACATGTTCACGGGGTGCACTCCCCCGCTTCACTTTTGCGTCTACGTGTCTGGTCATTTCAATAATTTAGGTTCTAATAAATGGTGCGCTAAACTACGATGACATTTTCTGCAGCAGGGCTTTTTCGGCCCTGTTCGATGTTAAATAATAACAACTTTTTGAAAAAAATCAAGTTCTTTACTCGGGATTGGCGCCCTTTGCTTTTCGCTGTGTTCTAATTATCGTGAGACGGATCTATTTTAACATTAACAGCGTTTCACCCGTTATTCTTTTATCTTCTTTTCTCTGTACTGCAGATAGGAATTGCGGAGTGCGACATAAGGATCTAAAGCCGAATTTTTGAGGGCCTCATATTCACCGATGTGAAAGGACGTCTGATTGACCAAATCGAAACTCTTTACAACAACCCACGTTTCCGAATACTCAACATAACTGAGGGGATTCAAGAAAAAGTCCCCCACCAATCCCACTGAGTCACGCAGCGTGGAGGGGCCTAGGATCGGCCACACTATATAAAATCCATTGCCGATGCCGTATTTGCCAAATGTCTGGCCGAGGTCTTCACCTGTGGAAACAACAAGATCAGGATTTTGATCTGCCGGATTTCCAAAGCCAAGAAAACCAACTGTGGTGTTGACAATAAATCTGGTGAATTCAGATGCGGCTGCATTTCCTTTACCTTGAAGGAGGCAATTAACAAATCGTATGGGCATCGTAAGGTTATAAAAAAAATTTTTTACTCCCCTTCTGAAATAATCCGGAGTAATTGCCATGTATCCCCTGGCCAGAGGCTTGAGCCCCCAGAAGTAGAGTTTGTCGTTGAAATGAAACATACCTTTGTTCCAGAAAGAAAGGGGATCTGCCACCTGCACCTGATGCGCTTCAAACTCCTCATCAAAAAAATCGTCTTCAATACTGTCTTCAACATCCTGGCTTGACGGTGTCTGTTCCGCTTTGTCGGGTATTGTCTCCCGAGGTTGAGTTAGTGGGGTATCGTCAGATGTTTCAGGTAAAGACTTCAAGGGTTTGTGAGCACATCCTGTGGACAAAAAAGCGGAAAACAAAAGAATCAACAGCAGATAGGTTACCTGTTTTTTGTTCATGTCATCAAATGCCCTCCGAATTCCCCTGGGCTCCGGGACCAAACGGCTTAATAAGGATCAATAACTGAGGCAACAGCGTCAGCGAAGCCATTAAGGCAATGAACATGGCCAATCCGGTCAGGAGGCCGAAATAAATACTGGGAATAAAATTGGACAACACCAGGATTGAAAAACCGATGATGATGGTCACCGATGTATAGTACATTGCGTGGCCGATGCTGCCATGACTCCGATGCATTGCCCCAACATAATTAGGATCCATAGTCATCTCGGATTTAAATCTGTGGATATAGTGAATGGTATCATCCACGGCAATCCCTACACTGATGGCAGCGATGGTAATGGTCATCATGTCCAGCGGGATATTCAGCCATCCCATTAAACCCAGGACAACGCCAATGGAAAGCAGGTTTGGAACAATAGCGATACACGCGATTTTCAAAGATTTAAACAGAATCATAAACATGCCCATCAGCGCCAGTATGACAACTCCCAGAGTAAGGATTTGCGATCGGAACAGGCTCTGCAGCATATTGTTATATAGCACCAGCATCCCTGACAAATGGACCTGCTCTGTCTTTAAACCGAAATTGCCGACCAGATCCTGCCGGATTTTTTTCAGCAATTTGTCACGGTTTAGTGTTTTTTCGGAATCTCTGACACGGACTGAAAAACGAACCTGATCATTTTTTATTGATACATAGGGCGTTAATACCATTCTTTTGTACTTTTCAGGAATCTCGCTATAAAGGAGGGCCAACTGGAAATTATCAAGGGGCTTGCCGTTGTTGAGCTTTTCAGCGATTTTCATCATTGTCCCCAAAGACAAGACTTTGCCGGTTTCAGGGAGGCTGTCAAGATAATCATTGATCTTCATGATCCGGGCCATCCTATGAGAAGTAAACCAGTATTTATCTTTATCCGCCGCAGTATCAAATTCATCAAACTCATCGAACACATCATTATTGTTTTGACCGGTCTCATATGCAGCAACAGGTTCAGATGCTTCATCTTTATCAAAATCGATAATCAGGTTTTGGTCGATGACTTTCATGCCCTGATATATCTCGGTGGTATGTTTAAAATAGTCGATAAAGCTGTTTTCAACCGTCAGTCGGGTTATCCCAACCGCGCTGAGTATAAAGGCGATGCCACAGGTTACCCGTATCATTAAACCGTGGGTCTCGGTGAATCCGGCTAAAAACGGCGTTAATGAAAACCGTGCATCTTTTCTGACCGGGGGCGTCTCTCTATCCATCAGCATCAGAACGGAAGGGAACAGAAGGAAGGTCATTACCAGAGAAAGAGAAATACCGGCGCACATCATCCATCCAAATGTTATCACCGGCAAAATATCGCCAAGGAGCAGTGAACCGAACCCGGCAATGGTCGTCAGCGCAGCATAAAGACAGGGCTTTCCCATGAAACGGACGGTATCGAGAACAAGTGCTCGCTGCTCGGCCTCGGGATTTTTAGAAGCAAGTTCGCGGTACCGAACAATCAAATGGATGGTTATGGCCATTGTAATGATGAGCTGTAAGGATATAAAATTAGATGATATCACCGTTACTT
>JAFCZV010000603.1 GCA_019314155.1 Deltaproteobacteria bacterium | reverse complement strand
ATCATGCTGTACGATACCACCTTGCGAGACGGTACCCAGGGGGAAAACATCAGTTTCAGTGCCAAAGAAAAGATTCAGATCGCCCAGCGGCTGGATGATTTCGGTATTCACTACATCGAAGGCGGCTGGCCAGGCTCCAATCCCAGGGATATGGAATTTTTCGACCTGGCTCAGAAGACTGAATTTAAACATGCTCGAATTACGGCATTCGGCTCCACACGCAAACCCCGTATCGATCCGGCCGACGACCCGAATCTCCAGGCGTTGATAAAAAGCAACACTCCTGCGGTCACCATCTTCGGCAAAACGTGGGATCTTCATGTGAAACAGGTCATGAACAATACCCTGGAGGAAAACCTGGCGATGATCCGGGACTCTGTCTCGTTTTTGAAACAGCACGGTCGCGAGGTCATCTACGATGCCGAACATTTTTTTGACGGGTACAAAAACAACCGAGATTATGCCCTCGAGACCCTGGGCACCGCTGTGGACGCCGGAGCGGAGTTTCTGGTGCTGTGCGACACCAACGGCGGCACCCTCACCTTCGAGCTGGTATCCATCATCGACGATGTCCGCCGAACACTGGGCGAAAAATACAACACCCAACCCGACGATCTTCCGTTCAAGTTCGGGATTCATACCCACAACGACAGCGGTCTGGCCGTGGCCAATTCCATCGAAGCGGTACAATCGGGTGCGGTGATGGTCCAGGGAACCATCAATGGATACGGAGAGAGATGCGGCAACGCCGACCTGACCTCCATCATACCGATCCTCTATTATAAAATGGACCACAAGTGTGTTCCCGAAGAAAATATGTCCAAGCTGAAATCCCTCTCCCGGTTTGTCAGCGAAACAGCCAATATGATCCCTTTGAACAGCAGACCTTTTGTGGGCAAAAGTGCCTTCGCCCACAAAGGGGGAATCCATGTCAGCGCCATCATGAAAGTGTCCAGGGCTTACGAACATATGGAGCCCGAAATGGTGGGCAACAAGCTCCAGGGCTTACGAACATATGGAGCCCGAAATGGTGGGCAACAAGCGACGGGTTCTGGTATCGGATCTTTCCGGCAAAAGCAACATCGAATACAAAGCCAAGGAACTCGGCATCGAACTGGGTACCAACGGATATGACAGTCGAAAAATCGTTTCGGAAATCAAACGCATGGAGCAGGAAGGGTATCAGTTCGACATGGCCGACGCATCGTTCAAGATACTACTCGAGAAATTTACCGACCAGTATCAGCCCCTGTTCGAACTCAAATCTTTCAGGGTCCACATTGAAAAGGATGCGGATCGCCCCTGCACCGCCCATGCCACCATCAAGATTTCAGTGGGAGGCAAGGAGGAGATAACCGCCGCCGAAGGAGACGGACCGGTGAGTGCTCTGGATAACGCGCTGCGCAAGGCCCTGGACAAATTCTATCCCGAGCTGGCGGCTATGCGACTGATCGATTTCAAGGTGCGGGTCATCGGGTAACCATAGAATCACGGGATCAGGACGATATCTGGAGTACCGTCGGCGTTTCAGAAGATATCATCGAAGCGAGCTGGCATGCCCTGGCCGAAAGTGTCCAATACAAGCTGGCTATGGGAAAAGATTAACCCGGTTTCTCTAAAAGGTTAAGCAGCACCCTATTGAGTGCTTCTGCTCAATCGGGACTGGATGAAAGGAATAGAATTTTGAAAAAAAGAGATGGAATAAATGCCGCGGGACGATTCTTTTGTCGAGTCCTGCGGCCCATGCTCGTTACGATTTTGCTCGTTGTTTAGATTGGAGAAGAACCACAATTTATTGCCCATACATTCAAGAATAGGAGCAGAATCATGAAAGAACGAATCATTATTTTTGATACCACATTGAGAGACGGTGAGCAGTCTCCCGGCGCAAGCATGAATGCCGCAGAAAAGATGCGCCTTGCCACCCAGCTGGAAAAGCTCGGTGTCGATGTACTGGAAGCCGGATTCCCGGCGGCCTCGAAGGGACATGCCGCAAAACCGAGGATCCATACGTTTATCGCCACGTCCGACATCCATATGCAATACAAGCTCAACATGTCCCGGGATAAGGTCGTCAACACGGCTGTTGAAGCCCTGAAATATGCCAAGAGCCTTACCGACAATATTGAGTTCTCGGCAGAAGATGCGTCCCGGAGCGATCGGGATTTCCTTTGCAAGGTGTTCGAGGCGGCCATTGAGGCCGGCGCCACAACCATAAACATTCCGGACACGGTGGGATATGCCATCCCCGGAGAATTCGCCGACCTGGTCAAATATGTCATAGACCATACGCCCAATATCCATAAGGCCGTCGTCAGTGTACACTGCCACAACGACCTGGGCCTGGCCACGGCCAACACCCTGGCCGCATTGAACAGCGGTGCGCGGCAGGCGGAGGTCACCATCAACGGCATCGGAGAACGGGCGGGCAACACGTCCATGGAAGAAGTGGTGATGTCGCTTCACACCCGGCCCAATTATCTGCCGATGACCACCAATATCAATACCGAACTGATTTATACCACAAGCCGGCTGGTGAGTATGATCACCGGTATCATCGTCCAGCCCAACAAAGCCATAGTCGGCGCCAATGCCTTTGCCCACGAGGCCGGAATCCATCAGGACGGCGTACTTAAAAATCCCATGACCTATGAGATTATGAAGCCTGAAACCATCGGGCTCAGCGCCAGCAAACTGGTTCTGGGCAAGCACTCCGGAAGACACGCCCTTCGTAACCATCTAAAGGAGATGGGGTACGATCTTTCCGACGAAGAACTCCAGCTTGTCTTTACGAGATTCAAGGAACTGGCCGACAAGAAAAAACAGATTGTGGATGAAGATCTGGAAGTGATTGTTACCGAAGGCATACTGAGGACCGCCGATATTTTCCGCCTGGAATATCTCCATGTGATCAGCGGTACCACCGTCTTCCCCATGGCCAGCGTCAAGCTCGCCATCAATGAGAGATCGGTCCAGGGCGCCGGTTACGGCAACGGCCCCATCGATGCCGCATTCAAC
>JAFCZV010000272.1 GCA_019314155.1 Deltaproteobacteria bacterium | reverse complement strand
TGAAAAGTGAAAAGTGAAAAGTGAAAAGTGAAAGGTGAAAGGTGAAAGGTGAAAGGTGAAAGGTAAAAGGTGAAAGGTGAAAAGTTAAAGGTGGAAAGTGAAACATATAGATATCGATGATCTCGACAAAATATCCGGCAGAAGGCTTGAAACCAAAGAAAGTTTTAATTTTCATTGTTACCCGGGGATTGCCTGTTTTAATCGATGCTGCCGAAATCTCAATCTTTTTTTGTACCCCTATGACGTTATCCGACTGAAACGGCGGCTGGATATCGACTCAGATCAGTTTCTGGAAAAACATGTCGACATTGTCTTTCGGCCTTCCAGTTTTTTTCCTGAAGTACTTTTGCGGATGTCTGAAAATGAAGAAAAAATCTGCCCGTTTCTTAATGTGTCCGGCTGTTCGGTGTATCCGGATCGTCCCGATACCTGCCGTACCTTTCCGGTAGAACAGGGGGTTTTTTATGATGCCGACCGCAATCGAACAGAGTTTATTCACTTTTTTAGACCGCCGGACTTCTGTATGGGGCAGCACGAAAAAAAAGTGTGGACACCCCAAACATGGGCCAAAGATCAAGATGCTGTTTTATATAATAAAATGACTGCTCGATGGGCGGAATTGAAACGTTTGTTCCAAACAGATCCCTGGGGTTCCCAGGGGACGGAAGGCCCCAAGGCCAAGATGGCGTTCATGGCCACCTACAATATCGACCCATTCCGCGACTTTTTGTTTAAGAGCAGCTTTTTAAAGCGCTATAAAGTGAAATCCAAAATCTTAAAGCGAATCCGATCCAATGATGTGGAATTGATGAAGTTCGGTTTTGAGTGGGTAAAACTTTATGTCTGGGGTATTCAATCTAAATATTTTACAATGCGTTAGCTTTATCAAGCAACGAGTGCTCATTCAACTATATTAAATTTCAAAGCACTCCTTTGGGCATCGGCGCAACCTTTTCGCCACCCAGAACATAACCGCCGTCAAGCCTTAGAACACTTCCCGTCATAAAGGGCGCATCTTTTATAATAAAAAGAACGGCCTTCACCACGTCCGCTATGGTGCCGGAACGCAAGAGGAGAGTATGGTCCATAATCGCTGCTTTCTGTGCATCGGTGAGTAAGCTCCAGCCCCTGGTTTTTTCCCCATGCCGGGTTTCAACAAAACCGAGCATGATTTCATTGACGCGCACCTCCGGCGCTCCCATGCGTGCCCAGGTTTCGGTCAACAGTGAAACGCCGCGGTTGGCCGATGCATAGCCTTCGTTGAATATGTAACCGGCAGGACCCGACCGGCCCACGATTGCAGCAATGGACGAAAGATTTATGACCACGCCTTCTCCCGATTTTTTCAGATATGGGAGGGCGGATTCAAACGTCCATGTTTTTGCACGCAAGGTGGTTGCCAGTTCAAGGTCCCATTGTTCTTGGACATACGGTCCATGAACCACCGGCCATCCGCCCCGTTCAATGTTGTTGATTAGAATGTCGAGCCGGCCGAAATGATCCACGACTTTTTTGACAAGTTCTGGAATTTTCTCGCTATCGAGCAAATCTGTTTTGATGAGCAGATGATCCTGGCCGGTTTTGACAGCGTCTTGTTTTAATTCAACAAGGCTCTCTTCCCAGTCAAAATAGTTAAAAGCGACCTTGGCCCCTTCCTTTGCAAGGGCCAGACCGATGCCTTTGCCGATCCCTTTTATCGCGCCGAGAACCAGAGCGACTTTATCTTTAATTTCCATAGTTTCACCCTATTTATTTTGTCCTGAAAAACCTGGTCCTTCCCCGCATGGCGGGATCTTCGATGGGCCAAGCCTGTCCCGCATTGCGGGGGTCAGAGTTCTTCGGCTCTGCCTGAAGAATCGCTACAAGAGTTTGAAGTGAACTAAAGTTTAAAGTGAGCTAAAGCCCGCCCTGGTGCGCATTGCTCATATTTTGATATGACCTATACACTATTACAAACATACCTTTTGAGTATAGAGTGTTGGTGACCGGTCTGGGCCTGGGTTAAGGAATTCTATCAATTATATAAAAACATTGGAGCGAGCCGACTTCGCCATAGTAGCCTTTGGCTACGACGGCTGAAAGCGACACCATAACTTCCCCGTTCAATACGGGATAAATAGGCATTTTAGATCATTTTAGGCACTTTTAACTAGAACGGCTTAAGGTTTACCAAACAGGGTCTCTTTGACCCATTCAAAAGCGAGTTTCAACAGCTCGTCATCGTCATGTTTCAGGGCATCCATGGTCTCCGGCTCCAGATTCCGGCCACCTATAAGATCTTTATTAAAGATATGGGATCTGAATGTGTCAAGATTATAACATGCCAGGTGAAACATGAGACTCGATTTTATATCCAGCGGACCGGGCAAAAGGCGATTTTTGAGGCCGATGATTTCCATGAACATATCGTTCATATGATTGAAAATGGCAACCTCCTGATTTTCTGTCCATTTTCGCACCGTCCAGCTTTGCCCCTGTTTACATCCCAAACAGTGCGTTTCTTTTAACAGCATGTACTGTTCGGTGACTGTGCCGGTTTCTCTGGACCGGGATGCAATCCGTATCAGCGGATACGTGCGGCACGAGGACGGACGATCTTCGTATATCCTGCATCCTGACTCGGTCACAAACGGGCACTTAAATTCGTGAGCGGAGTCTGTTTTAAGTGTGATTATCGGAAGCCCCGTTTCAGGACCGGTATGCTGGGTGGTATACCGCTCAAGAAAAATACTCGATGTCAAGCCGAGTCGGTTTTTCAGGCGCAGGATGTCGTAGGGGGTTAGAAACTGGTTCAGATCACGACAGCATTCATTGAAACAGGCGACCTCTTGGGTGCATGAAAATTTGAATGTATCGTTCGTCGAAAGGGGGGATATGTTGTTTTCCATGGATCTATAGCCTTTCTTAGAATAATATTCCGTTTCTGCTGCAGGACAATTCCGTTTTTATCGGCAAGAACTCGCAAATAAAACCGCGTAAAAGCGAACAGGTCTAAGGTGTTAAGATTGCACGGCGTAAATATGATATTTATCAATAATTTTGGCAACCTCTATGCTGTTCGCTTTAACGCGCTCTAATTTCCTCAGACAGCTTCCCGATTAAAACGGAACTATCCTGCAGCTTGCTGAAATTGTGACAGCAAGCAATTCAATCGGAACATATTTTTTGGAACTGCTCTATTCTTTTTTTGAGTTCGTGTCCTGTAAACTGTTCTGATTGGTACGTTTGTTGTCCCACAGGCAGCAAATTTCTGTATGGAATTCATAAGCTGAATGAAACACACAACCTGAATACTATTAAGCACAATATATGGTATGTGTTGAGATGTAGATAGCTATATATAGGATCTGACAAACGGATAATTCTAAGGTTTCAAAATTAATAGTTTAGTTTATCCAAAAATCCTTGACAAGAATAATGTTAATTGTTATTTAATTTTTTGACTTTTAGGTTCATCGCTATCCTGTTGATTTTATAGAAAATTATTTACCTTGTCAACCCGAACTTTTTATCACGCTGAAAGATGATTTAACAGATAAGAATTAGGTATTTTTATTATTAAAAGAAGATGGTCTTTTGGGTCAAGATTATGAAGGGAGGTGCAAATAGCTTAAAAATTGTACCAAAGATTATTTAGAACCGGTTGAAACGCTGAATTATTTTTAAAACAAAATTAGGAGGTAACTAAATGCCAAGTTTCGTAATTACCGAAAAATGCGATGGCTGCAAAGGCGGGGACAAGACCGCGTGCATGTACATTTGCCC
>JAFCZV010000024.1 GCA_019314155.1 Deltaproteobacteria bacterium | reverse complement strand
CAGTGATCAACATACCAATCCATTGGGTCGAGCAATGTATACCCCATATTTTTAAGTTTTCTTTTCAACGGACCGATATTTTGAGTTAAAAGATATGGAAAAACAGCCCGCTTTCCCTCTTCCCAGTATCTGGCAACCAGAACACTACCGAATGAAATATGTTCCTCGGTAATGGCATCGACGATTTTTTTCATTTGCCCGATTTTATTCTCAACGATAATGCATAACAGCGTTCCGGGTTCTTCTAACCCCAAGACGGTGATGAATTCTCTTAACAGGTCGCTAACAGAGATAACCCCCTTAAGAATACCCGCTTCATCGACAACAGGAAATGCTCCGACACGTTTTTTTTGCAACAGAAGAAGGGCGTCTTGAAGGGTATATAAAGGAGAAATGGCGACAGGATCTTTTGTCATAACATCTTTAATTTTAATTTCTGAAAAACGTTTCCATTCTGCCTTGCCGGGGTCATCTTCCAGATGAGAAGACGGCAAAGCACTTCTTATATCACGATCCGTGACGATTCCGATAAGAAAATTATGCGCGTCGACCACGGGAAGCTGGTGGAACTGATGTTTGGACATTAGTTCCTGTGCGTGTAAGATATCAGCGTCTTGGTCAACGGTGACGGGATTTCTGGTCATTATTTTGCTGATAAACATTTTAGCCTCCAATGGTTGTAGATCTTAGCCCTTTAATTTTTCATGTTTTGGCCAAAACCTTCTAAACGACAAATTTCTGTGTCAAAGACAATTGAACATTCTCGATCCTTTTTGTTTCTCCGTATCAGAAGGATTTGCGTTAGATGTTCAACTTAGGTTCAATAAAATTTTGACATGGTTCACAGCCAGTTCCGGTAAGCGTTTTATGCAGTATCCTCCTTCAAGAACGGAAATCAATCTTCCGTTTGAGCAATGTTCCGCCAGCGCTACGATCCTTTGCATTATCCTTGAATAGCCGTCTGTTGAAAGTTGTATGTCTGACATGTCGTCATCGACATGGGCATCAAAACCCGTCGATACCAAGATCACTTCAGGGCTGAATGCTTCCATCACCGGCATAAGATCTCTTTCCACAAGACCCTGGTATTCCTTGTCCCCATGACCAGGCAGAACCGGATAATTCCGGGTCGATCCCTCTCCTTCACCGTCGCCGGTTTCAAATACACGACCGGTTCCTGGAAAAGCGAATGTCGGGTGCTGATGAATGGAGTAATAGAATACCGTAGGATCTTTTTCAAAAATGTGTTGGGTGCCGTTCCCATGATGCACGTCGAAATCAACTATTCCAACCCGTTGAATGCCCCATTCTGCTTGAAGATATTTGGCGGCTATTGCAACGTTGTTGAAAAAGCAGAATCCCATGGCTGATTCATGTTCAGCATGATGACCCGGAGGTCTGACAGCACAAAAAGCATTATCTATTTGACCGGTCATGACCCGTCGTACGGCATCGAGTACACCGCCAACGGCCAGAAGCGCAATCTTAAAAGTATCAACGCATATTTGGTTGTCCGGAAAGTCAAAGGTGGAAGTGGTCGAGTGGCATGCAGCTTCAAAGCGTTTGATATAATTTTTTGAATGGACAGTTTCAATCCACTCTAAATCTGCCTGAATCGCCTGAATTAAGATCAGATTTGGAAGGAGACCGGCTTGTTTTATCCCTTGATAAATAGCCTTAAGTCTCTCCGGCGATTCAGGATGGTTAGGGCCTGTATAGTGAAGCAAGAAAGCCTGTTCTTTTCATGTCGTCACAAAAGGCGCTACTCGATTATTTTATCAAATATTTCATATGCAGCTAAAACCGCCGTATTGTCTTCCGGCAGTTCGATGGTCGGACGACCATTCAGATCATATTCGTATACTGTTCGGTCTTCCGGTATGGTTCCGGCAAGCTCTATCCCATTTTCTTTAATTATGTTCAGAACGGTATTGGACGGAGCTTCTTTCGTCTGATTGATTATTAAATAGCTTTTGGAGACACCAATATTCAAATCTTTTGCCAGATCGTTAATTCGAATGGCCGCCTGTAGCCCGCGTCGGGAGGTGTCTGAAATCGTGAGGAGAACGTCGACATTACTTGTGGTTAGCCGGCTGATGTGCTCCATTCCAGCTTCATTATCCATGACGATGTAAGGATAATTGCCCGTCAGTTTCTCCAGAAATCCTGTGAGAAGAGTATTTGCAGCACAATAACATCCCTGGCCTTCAGGTTGTCCCATAACAACGAGGTCGAATCCGTCGTCTTCCACAACCGCCTGCTGCAGTTTCATATCCATAAAAATGTCCTTTGTCATTCCGCTGGGCACGATTCCCTTTTTCATTTCTTCACGAGCATTGCCAAGGGTATCGGTGACTTCAAGGCCGCAAACTTCATTTAAGTTTGCATTACTGTCTGCATCCACCGCAAGAACAGGCGTCTTACCCGTCTTTATCAGATATTTGATGAGCAGACCTGCAACGGTTGTTTTCCCGGTGCCTCCTTTTCCCGCAAGTGCAATTGAAAACGGCATAGGGTCTAATTTCCTTTCCAAGTTATTTGTTAATGTCGATGGTTTCGAAAAAAGTCTAAAATATGTAATTATTCCAGTCGAGCGGATCAGTCAAGCACCTTTTACGAATGTTTAAAAAGTGGTATGGTTCACAATGACTGCCGTACTTCAAACCCCTTGCAATAGCTCAAGGCATATGCTAAATTCCAAAAAAAGATAAAACTCCAATTGAGCGTAAAACCTTTATAGTGATGGAGAATAAAGATGGATTTTGGACTGACAAAATCACAAAAAGAGATTCAGAAAGCAGCCAGGGACTTTGCCAGGGGTGAATTTGACAAAGCGCTTGCACTCGAACTCGATAGAAAACATGAATTTCCAGATAAGATCTGGAGAAAAGCTGCTGATTTGGGATTTATAGGAATTCATTTTCCGGAAAAATATTCCGGTCAGGGGCTTGGCGTTTTGGAAAATATCCTTGTTGCCGAGGAGTTCTGCAGCCGGGATTCTTCCATCGGCAGTGCTTTGATCCTAGCCGGGTTTGCATCTGAATGCATTTTGCGTTTTGGCAGTGATGCGCTCAAAGAAAAATATTTACCGCCTGTTGCAGAAGGGGAAATGCTTTCTGCAGGTGCTTTCACAGAGCCTGATCACGGTTCTGACATTACATTCATGAACACAGCGGCAGAAAAAGATGGGGATGAATGGGTTATAAACGGATCGAAAATATTCATTACTAATGGTGAATCTGCAGGTTTTTTCTGTGTTCTCTGCCAAACCGATCCGGAAAGCAAACCGACGTATCGTGGTATAAGCTTAATTCTGGTGGAGGCCGATCGAAAAGGTGTGTCCGCCACGGATGTCGGTGAAAAAATGGGCATCCACATGATGTCTACGGCAGAGGTTAACTTTAAAGATGTCCGTGTTCCGGCTTCAAATCTTATCGGAAAAGAAGGGAAGGGCTTCTACCATATACTGGAATTTTTTGACGAAAGCAGGATCCTGATTGCAGCCCAGGCACTCGGAATCGCTCAGGGCGCTTTTGATCGTGCGTTGGCCTATGTGAAACAGAGAGAACAGTTCGGGAAAAAGATTGCCCAGTTCCAGGTCACCCAGCACAAGCTGGCCGACATGGCCACAAAAATAGAGCTTTCCAGACTTATTACCTACAAAGCTGCCTGGAACTTTGACGAGGGACGTATCGATCCAAAACTGACATCCATGGCCAAGATGTATGCTGCACGTACTGCTGTTGAAGTCGCCGATGAAGCCATTCAACTGCTTGGAGGATACGGATATATGGCAGAGTATGAAGTCGAGCGCTTTTACCGTGACGCCAAAATCACCGAGATTTACGAAGGCACCAAGGAGATCCAGAAAAACACCATTGCCAGTGCGTTGATTGGAAAATTGAAGTAAGAACCCTAAGGAGGCTCTGATGCTTCCAAGGATGAGGTTGAAGATTTGGCCAGAGAGCTTGTAAACAAGGGCAAAATGTCTGAAAATGAAGGAACGAAATTTTTGGAAGATCTTCAGAAAAGGTACGACGAAACACAGATAAAACTGGAAGAAAAGGTGCAAAAGGCTGTTAAGGATTTTATGAAAAAAGCCGATGTTGTAACGGGCGATGAATTGAAGGGGCTGAAAAAGGAGATACGGGAACTGAAAAAAGCGATTAGCGAGGGTCCGGGCACATCCAAGTAAAACACCTTTTTCCAATGATGGCGACATTCTATCTAAATGCTAAGTATACGAAAGATAGGCGTTTTAGGCCGAACCTACCGCAATCTTAACCGATATCGTCAGATACTGGCTGTTCTTTTCAAGTATGGCTTTGGAGATCTGATTGAACTGCTGAAGATCGATCAGTACATAGAAGTTGGCCTTCAGTTGATTTCGAAAAATCGGCGCAACCGTGTTGAAAAACTTTCGCGGGCGGAAAGGGTGAGAATGGCCTTTGAAGAACTGGGGCCCACCTATATAAAGTTGGGACAGATTCTTTCCACCCGCCCGGATCTGGTTCCGGTTGATTTCACAAACGAACTTTCCAAACTTCAAGATAACGTTCCTACCTTTGCTTTCAGTGCGGCCAAAAGGATCATCGAAACGGAATTTGGCTCACCACTGGAAGAACTTTTTGATTTTTTTGATGAGGTCCCTTTTGCCTCGGCATCCATCGGACAGGTGCACAAGGCCGGTTTGAAGGACGGTGAAATAGTGGCGGTCAAAGTTCAGCGGCCCGGAATCAAAAAAATCATAGAAGTCGATCTCGAGATCATGCTTCACTTGGCAATGCTGGTGGAACGCAACATAAAAGAGATCGCCCTGTACCGACCGGTTAAAATCATTGAAGAATTTGCCAGAACCCTCGAGAAGGAAATAGACTACACCATTGAAGCGACCAGCATGGAGCGATTTGCCAGGCACTTCTTAAACGATCCCACAATCTACATCCCTAAAGTTTTCCGAGACATGACAACCGAACACGTTCTTACCATGGAATTGGTGGACGGCATAAAGATATCTGAAATCGACAAGCTTGATGAGGCCGGGCTGGACAGGAAGACGATTACCGTTCGGGGCGCAAACTTTTACTTAAAGCAGGTGTTCGATTTCGGTTTCTTTCATGCCGACCCTCATCCCGGGAATATTTTTATACTTCCCGACAATGTGACCTGTCTGCTCGATTTTGGCATGACCGGCTCTGTGGATCGTCAGACCAGAGAAAATTTTGTCGATTTGATCGATAGTGTGGTTCATCGGCATGAAACTAAAGCAGCCCAGGTGCTACTGAAGCTGACATCTTGGGATGATGAGCCGGATATCCGCCAGCTGGAAAGGGATGTTACAGACTTTATAGGGCAGCATCTTTACAAACCTTTGAAAAATATCGAAGTCGGCAAACTGCTGAACCATTTACTTGAGTTGATATCCCGCCATCGTCTCATGATTGCACCGGATATCTTCCTGATGATGAAGACAATGGCGACCATAGAAGGGGTTGCACTGATTCTTGATCCGGATTTTGACATGATCGCGCAAACCGCACCGTTCATCAGACGGATAAAGCTTTCACGGTTCCACCCTGAAAGAATTGCGGGCGATTTGATTCAACTGGTATCTGAAATGCTGCAATTCGTTGAGAAGTTCCCCAGAGACATGCTCGAAATTGCCCGGCTGATCCGGCAGCAGAAGCTGTCTTTGAAAATGGAACACAAGGGGCTTGATGCCATGCTGGCGACCCATGACAGGATCAGCAACAGGATATCATTTTCAATCATTATTGCTGCTTTGATTATCGGTTCGGCCCTTATCGTGATTTCTGAAATCCCGCCCCTGTTCTACGGAATATCTCTGATCGGGATCGTTCTGTTCTCAACTGCCGCAATTATGGGGATATGGCTTCTTGTCGCTATTTTAAGGAAAGGAAGATTATAGCATCGTATATCCCGGTCCTTCTCCCCCTTCCGGACATGTCCATGATATATTTCGGTATGGATCCTTAATGTCACAGGTTTTGCAGTGCAGACAATTGGACGGGTTCAATTTGAGTCGCCGCGCGGATGTCTTTGGATCAGTTTCGATTTCGTATACCTCGCCCGGGCAGAATCTTGTGCATGGAGACCTATAGATTTTAAAACATTCATTGACGCAAAGATCGCGGTCGTGAACGATGATGTGGCTGGGTTGATCCTCTCTGTGCATGGTTTTGGAGAGATAAACCCCGGTAAGTTTGTCAACATACAAAACGCCATCTGTGGTCTTTTTTTCAGGTGACGAACGAACGTCATGGTTGCTATCTTTTATCGGTTTTAGTGTTTTGTAATCCGGTTCAATCGGCATTTTATCGATAAAGCCCCGGCCTTTGCTCAAATACTGAGCGGCAAGATGGATAAACTTGGCCAGCCCCCGTTTTGAAAGGGCTTGGGCAAAATTTCTTCCCTCATAGATTTCCTTCTTCGCCCAGCTTTTTTCAAACAATTCATTGTAGAGCCCGAGGGTCTCCCTTGTAAACATTTGCTTTTCAAATGCATTTATTATCGCTTCCGCCGCCAGCATTCCTGACTTCATGGACAGATGAACACCCTTTAAACCCGGTGTGTTCTGCATGGCTGCACTCCCGCCCACCAATACACCACCGTCAACGGCCAACCTGGGTATGGTAAAATAACCGCCGGTGGACACCGTTCTAGCCCCCTGTTCCAGGACTTTTCCCCCTTGGATTATGCCTGCGACAAACGGATGTTGTTTGAATTTTAGGAACTCGTCATACAGATCCAGCATGGGATTCTGATAGGCGAGCCCTACCAGGAACCCAATGGCCACCATATTGTCTTTAATCTCGTAAATAAAACCACCGCCGGGTGTGTCTAAACCCAGGGGATATCCAAAGATGTGGATGTCGTTGCCTCTGCCGGAGGTAAAATAATTATTTTCAGGAAGTTGGATTACTTCTTTGATGCCCGATTCGTACACTTGGGGCATTTTGCCCGCAAAAAGGTTCAGTTTTTGCAATATTTCCTGGGTCAGGCTCCCCCTTGCGCCTTCGCCGAATACCGTCACCTTGGCCATCAAATCGATGCCCGGCTCAAAGTTACTCTTGGACCGTCCGTCCTTATCCAATCCCTTGTCGCCGGTACGGATGCCGGCGATTGTCTTTTGATCTTCTGCGTAAAGGACTTCCTTACCTGCAAAACCGGGAAAGATGTTAATCCCGAGATCTTCGGCAATCCTGCCGAGCCACCGGGTAAATCTGGAAAGGCTGATAATGAAAAAGCCCTTATTGTGCATGTAGTTGGGAATCATCGGAAGTCGATAGTGTTTTTTTCGGGTTAGAAAGTAGAATTCGTCTTCTCTAACCGTCGACTCTATGGGGCATTCTTTTTCCAGAAAATCCGGTATTAGCTCCTTTAAGGCTATCGGATTCAGGACAGCGCCGCTCAATGCATGAGACCCGATTTCAGCGCCCTTTTCCACCAGCGCAACTTCAAGGTTCATATTTTTTTCGCGGGCGATTTGCATCAATCGAATGGCTCCAGCAAGATTTGCGGGCCCACCGCCGATAAAAAGCACATCAAAATCGATTTTTTCACGTTCTATATCCATTTCTGCAATCCTCTATTCTTATGTTTTTTAAATAGAAAATGAAATTTGGAATTTTCACCTATCACGATAAATGTATTTTGTAAACCACATCCACATGGACCGTCAGGGCAAACGCATTTGAATCTAAAAGAAATGGAAAAATTTGCCGGAGATGACGGTCGACGGTAAAAATCTGACGTATTTTGGAAGAGCGTGGGGCTGCAACTGGGTTCGCATTCCCCGCAGATTACTGCGGGGAATGCGAGCGGGGACTAAAATGGATCGAAAATTTTCAACCGAAGGTTCACCGCAGTTGGTCGAAGCACAGTGAAAATTTTGTTTCAACGAAGCTTCAAGGAGTTTCAAAAAACCGATGGGAATCCCTTATGGTATTTTTGAAAAATTGAATTGACAGTCAAGGGATATCGTACGGTTGAGATTAGATCGCGTCTTTGAGTTTCTTCCCAGCTTTAAATGTTACCGCATTTCTTGCTTTAATTTTAATGGGTTCACCAGTTTGAGGATTTCGACCCTTTCGAGCTTTGCGACGGACTTTTGTAAAAGTGCCAAAACCTACCAACGTAACTTTTCCGTTCTTTTTCTTTAAAGCTTTTGTAACATTTGTCATAAAAGACTCCAAAGCGGCTCCAGCTGCGACTTTGGAAATGTTTGCATCCTTTGCCATTGTTTCGACCAATTCAGCCTTTGTCATTTTCAACCTCCTTTGTTCGTGTTTATTAAAATCTAACACCCACTAATATTTTGATGGTTACAACAGCAAAATTTATAAGTCAACAGCTAAAAGCGCATCATTCAAGGATTTAGAAAAATATATCATAGAAAACGTTTATCCACAGGCAGATGGACAGGAAAATTTTGGCGGTCAAGGATGAACTCTCTGCTCTACCTAAGGAGAGATTTTATCGCTTCAGCAATATCATGACTCAAAGCTCCTATCATACGGCTCTGGGCAGCCACAAGCGCAGAATAGTCTGTTCCGTCGACAGATTTGGTGTATTGTGACTTTTTCGAAAAAAGGATGGATTTGTTCGATGAATTTAAAATCGACCATTGCGCGGTCAGGAAAGCCTTCCCAGCGATGTCTCCATCGAGTCGAACCAACTCAACATCAATTTGGAAATCGACCTGTGGAAATGCTTCCCAAGGGAAGACGGCGACAGGCTCGGTACTCAGTAGCCTCGATATATTCTCAATAAGAACCCGGGTAAAATTGACCTGTAACGGTTCTGCCCAAATATCAAACTCTGCAAGCTTAAGTTCATTGGGATTGATACGCGTCACGATTTCAGGTCGGTCCAGATACTCAGGAAGATGGACAGGTCCAACACCTATGGTCATGAATATTTCATCTGTTTTATTGTGCATTTCAACCGCCGGACCTGCCAGTGGGCTTAAGATATACAATTTTGTCGGTGCGCTTGGTTTTGGTAAACATCCTCCAAGAATCGACAGGGAAAACATTAAAATGACGGCTGTTTGAATCCAATAAATTTTCTTCATTTTCTTCATCTATTGTATCCCCCTTTGCCACGGATTAGGGCTTCAGGATGTCTGCTTAGATAATCAGACAGGTTTCGGATGGATCTTGCCGCCGATGAGAACTCCCTGAGCGTTTTTGTCAGTTCTACGGTGACGACGGAATTGTCTCCCACAATATTCTCAACTGCTCTGAGTGTCTTCTCCGCTTGCTTCGATGCGTCTGCCAGTGCTTTGACAGTTTCATCGACTTCAGAAATCAGGGGGTCAACCTTCCGGTCCAGATTTTGAGCGAGTTTGCCATATGCTTCTAAGGTCTCGTCTATTTTGTCCGTCATCGGTTGAACCTGTTTGCCCACTTCATGAAGAACCTTTCTTGCATCTTCGACGGCAAGTTTAAGAGACTTTAAAAACTCCGTGGTCCCAGGGGAATTCAACAGCAAATCGATTTGCGTTAACGAAGATGACAGCTTGTCAAAAATTTCTTTGACAGGAAGGTTCTCCAATGTCTTTGTCAGTTTTTCAAAAGTGGACGGAATGGTCGGAATTTCTTGATACTTCTTGTTCGTTCCCATCAGGACGGCCGCTTCTTCAGGAAAAAAATCGAGTTCTATCTGCAACTGGCCGGTGACCACACTTTGCAATCCCAACCGGGCTCTTAGACCCTGTTCTATGAGTTTGTCGCAGTATTCATATAATTCCTGAGCATTTTCGAACTCCTTGGCTTTGAACCTTTTGACTTTACCGGATGCCAACTCGATAAGGACTTGAATTAAAAAAGATGACTCCGAGGGATTTGCTATCACGTTAATATCCTTCACTTCACCAATCTTAACCCCCATGAAAATAACAGGAGCCCCCACACTAAGCCCTTTTACGGAATCTTGAAAAAACAGCATAAATCTGTATCTTTCCTTCAGATAATTGCCGGTGCCAAAAATCAAAACGCCCACGACGACCAGCACCAATGCACTGACGACAAAACTGCCGATAACTGTTTTACTGGCTTGTTTGCTCAAAGTATATGTCCCTCTGTTTCTCCTCTCATGAGGAAGTTTATGATTTTTGGATCCTGGGAATTTTCAAGCAACATTTTGGGATTTCCAGCGGCAGTCATCGTTCGAGTCTCTGAATCGAGAAATACAGAATTATTTCCGATGGCAAAGATGCTTGCCAACTCATGGGTTACCACCACTACCGTTGTGCCGAGACTATCTCTTAGCTCCAGGATGAGGTCATCCAGTCTCTTCGCACTCACCGGATCCAGTCCTGCGGAGGGCTCATCAAAAAACAGAATGTCCGGATCCAATGCAATAGCGCGTGCAATCCCGGCCCGTTTTCGCATGCCCCCGCTGATTTCGGCCGGATAGAAGTCTTCATATCCTGCAAGGCCAACCATGGATAGCTTGAAGGACACCAACTCTCGGATCTCATTGGGGCTCAGGTCGGTATATTCTTCGAGTGGGAGCGCAACATTCTCAACCAGGGTCATGGAACTCCAAAGCGCACCGGACTGATAAAGAATGCCGATATTCTGCATGATGTGTTTCCTCTCGTTCGGAACTGCTTCCCAGAAGTTCAGGTCCCCATAGAAAACCTGTCCTCCGGCCGGTTCCTTAAGCCCCACCATGATCTTCATCAGTGTGCTTTTTCCGCAACCGCTTCCTCCCATAATAATAAAGATGTCCCCGCGAGCCACCGTAAAATTAAGATCTCGCATTATCACATAGTCTCCATAGGCCATGGTCAGATCGCGGACAATGATGTATGGATCTGTTTTCATCGTTTGTTGTTGCAGCGTTGTCATTTATTTTTTACGAATAATCGTTATTTTGTTTGCGACCATCAAGGGTGCAGATAATTTCGGGTCAGCACTGTTTCCTCGCCGGTTAGATCGTTGATGTTTTTCATGGGCAATCCGGGTTAGATGCCTATCACATTACACAGGACCGTTATGATTGCCGTTGCCACGATGATGCTTACGATTCCTGTCACCACTGCCGAAGTGGCTGCATTTCCAACATCAGAGGCACTGCGTCCACATTGAATTCCTCTGAGACATCCAGCCAACGCCACCAAGACACCAAAGACGGCGCTATGAAAAAGTCCGATCCACAAATCATTCAGGCTGATGGCCCCTTTGGTCTGGATATAATACTGGGACATATTCAAATCCAACATTCCTATGCCGACAATCGCCCCGCCCAGAATGCCCATGAAGTCCGCATAAATGCAGAGAAGCGGCATCATGAAAACAAGCGCAAGCATCCTCGGTAAAACCAGAAATTCCATGGGTGAAATGCCGAGAGTCTTGAGGGCATCTATCTCTTCATTCACCTCCATTGTACCGATTTGAGCCGCAAAGGCAGCGCCTGTTCGGCCTGCCATGATGATGCCGGTCATAACAGCTCCCATAACCCGGACCATGGCTATGCCCACAAGATCGGCGATGTAGATCTGCGCGCCAAACATTTTTAACTGTATAGCGCCGACAAAAGCAAGAATTAAACCGACCAAAAGACTTATGAGGGATACAATCGGAAGCGCCTTGGCTCCGCATCCCTGAATCGTCATGAACAGGTCGGATCGACGGTAGCGAGCCCTGCCTGACAGAAATTTGATGAAAGCCAGAAATGCTTCACCGATAAAGGCAATCATTTCTTTTGTTGATTTTAGAAATTGAATGGTTTCAGTCCCAACAAGAGAGAGAAAGGTTTTGTTCTCCCCCACGCTTTTTGCATCTTTCTCTATGGGGACGGCTGTGGCAAGTTCAATAAGACGTTTGGCACCCCGAGGAAGCCCTTCACCATCTATAAAAATCTTTTTCTCGGAACACAGGTTTTTAATCTTAAGGAGTAAAATGGGAAGACTGCTGTCCCATTGGGTGAGTTCCTTCGTATCGAAGGCAACGCGCTGAATGTCTGGTTCCGACTCCAGTTTAATTTTGACTTCATTTGGAGAAGGGAGATTTTCTCCAATTTGCCAATTCCCGGAAAGTCGAATCATCAGCACGCCGTCTGTCGGTCCATTGAACCTAAGTTTCATGGCGTCGGCCTTTTTACCCAAGGGTTTACTCATAAACCTGTCTGTTTTTATCTAAAATCTATCGAAATTAGCAGAGGACCACGGGCGTGAGCCCGTGGGTGAATGCCAAAGCTAAAATTGGCCAATTCATTTTTTAAGTGCCACGGGCGTAAGCCCGTGGGAATCTACCTTTTATCAGATTGCTGAAGAAAATCAACGGTATTATGTTCTTGGATAACAATAAAAAAACTGGCGGCCTGGCAAAAAGGCCAGGTTGCCTGTTTAATGTGCATGGAAGCGGAGCCGGATAGCTGCCACCGAAAAAACGATATCGCAAAACGTCTCAAAAAATACAGTGTATCGGTCAACCATATTGAATTAGAATAAAATCGGCAAGCCCGAAGGATTTCAAATGGTGACAATTTTTTGAATAAAAACATTTACTTATTAGATGAGACTTTTTAGCAACTTTAGCGATGTATATTTATCTGTAATTATAAAACTTTAACTCAAAAAGTTGGAGTGTTGGAATAATGGGGTATTGGATTATTGGGTCTAAAAGCGTAATTTTTCTGAATAAGTATCACAGAAATACTCATGGTACTGATAAATTGATAATGTTTCTCAAGCCCCTCATCCCATCACTCCATTATTCCATTATTCCGGCTACAAGATTCTCAGGCAGAGCCGGAGAGCTCTGACTCCCGCAAGACGGGACAGGCAAGGCTCATCGGAGATCCCGCTTTGCAGGGAAGGACCAGGTTTTTCAGGGCAAAATAAAAATTTTAAATTATTGTCAGGTTGAAAAATACATTGACAATGTGCCACCATGTGGTATATTGATGTGCATTTGTAGGGATAACTGGATTTCAGTCCTAAGGGTTTTACATCCAATAAATTTTTGACAAAAAATTATAATAACCGCCAGAAGGAAAAATTGTATCGTGGAAACAAACATCAATACTTCGCCGAAAGGCCTGATAACAGCGAACGACATGAATATTCATTTTGCCGACGAGGTCGTGAGACATTCCGGTGCAAACTTAAATAAATGTTATCACTGCATGACCTGTGCCGGCGGGTGTCCTTTTTCCCGGGCAACCGATTTCGCGCCAAACAGTGTTATTCGTTTAGTACAACTCGGTCTCAAGAAAGAAGCTCTGGAGTGTTCAACCATATGGATTTGTGTCGGCTGTCATACCTGTTCGATTCAATGTCCCATGGGGATTGACATGGCGGCCATTATGGACACGTTACGTCATATTGCAATAAAAGAAGGGGCAGCTGTGGCTGAACCGGACATCCTGAATTTTCATAGAGATGTTTTGCATTCCATCAAACATTATGGAAGGACTCACAAGATCGAAGTTATGCTGCGGTACAAAGCGCGCAAATGGGAATGGTTTTCTGATCTGGGAGTGGGCATTAAAATGTTGGCAAAACGAAAGCTGCATTTGAGGGCGTCAAAGGTCGAAAGCATTGATGTCATCAGGAAATCTTTTCAACCCAAACAGATCAGAGTGGCTCATGAATAAACAAAACGGAATCGATTTATCCTATTTCCCTGGATGTTCGTTGGATTCCACAGCAATTGAAAACAATCTTTCCCTGTTAAACTTGTTCAATCGTCTTGGTTTTAACCTGATAGAACTTGATGACTGGAATTGTTGCGGGAGTTCATCAGCCCACAGTATTAATGGCGAAGTAGCTTTTTATCTTGGGACCCGCAACCTTTCATTGGCTCCGGCAGGCAGACCGCTGATTGTTGCATGCCCAAGCTGCCTTTTGCGGCTACGTGAAGCACAGCTAAAGCTGTTCGATGATGATAGCGCCCGTAGAGAGTATGAAGAAATGTGGGGTAGGCCGGTTGACCTCGATCTCAAGATACTCCATTTTTTCGAACTCTTGGATGGAAAAGATCTTTTAAGTTATTCCGAGAACCGTGTAAAAAGGCTTGAAGGGCTCAGATTCGTTTCTTATTATGGCTGCATGCTGGCTCGTCCACCGGCACTGCGTCACGAAGAAAAGTATCATGGTCTGATGGAAAAAATCCTTGCTTCTCTGGGGGCTAAGCCCCTATCGTGGCCTTATTTATCCCGTTGTTGCGGCACCTTCCTTTCTGTTGCCCGTCCAAAAGTTGTTACAGCAATGGTAAATGAAATTAACCGTGGCGCTAAAGACATCGATGCAGATTGCATCATCACCGCCTGCGCCATGTGTCATTTAAATCTGGAAGTACGCTGTACACTTAAACAAAAGATTCCAACCCTGCATTTTAGCGAAATCCTTTCTTTAGGTTTAGGAAATACTGAACATAGAGGCTGGTTTTCCCGGCATCTTGTGGACCCAAGACCGCTCTTGAGATCCATGGGGCTTATCTGATTCATTAAGAAACCCTGCCCCCCTAGGAGGAGTAAACACGGAAATTAATCGCTCGAGGCACTCTTGATCTGGGCGTTAATTTGGGTTTTGTCAAACCCATAAGCAACTGATTTTCGCAAGAGTGTGCATACCCTAATGTGATGATTCCAGCCTTAAACACAGACCATTCTGATATGGTTATGATTTCGATTATGAATCTTTAATTTTCGGAATTTGAAGGTGTAGACATAAAGGTGAGCACAGATCTACTGATCCGACCTATAAGGACGCATGCAATAATTCGTCACCCACCGACAACTTCGATCTTAATGATAAAATCTATTGCATTTAATAGGATCAAATATGATAAGATATATACTGGTGTTGCTCAAATAGATTAGAAGAACTTTAAAAATTCAAGATAATAACAGAGGAGAAAATTATGGCCGTAATCACCATTACGAGAGAAATGGCTACAGGCGGCAGGAAACTGGGACGGCTACTTGCAAGGAGACTCGACTATCAATATGTTGACAAATCTCTCTTTCAAAAAATTGCCGAAGATCTGAATGTCTCGGAAAGAACATTGGAATCTTTTGAAAGGAGTAGAGAATATCATATATCCAACACTTTCGCCAAGGCTTTCAGCTCATCTTATATTGAACGAATTGTGGGATACGATAAAAGCGTAGTAGAAGAGGAAGAATATCAGAAAAGCTTGGGAAAACTTATCTTGGAAATAGCCCGTGAAAACAATGTTGTGATTATTGGACGAGCGGCATACTTTTTTTTAAAAGATATGAAAAATTGCTATCATATTCGTTTGGTTGCACCAAAAAATTGGCGACAAAAATATGCTTCGGAAAACTATAAAATACGCCCGGATCGCGCCCAGAAGTTTATTAAAAAAAGAGATAGAAATCTTCGTTGGTTCCATCGATCAATTTGCGGAGCGGGATTTGATGACTCGCATTTGTTTCACTTGACGTTGAACATGAGCCGAATCTCTTCTGAAAAAAGGGTTGAGCTTATCATGTCTGTATCAAATCTTTCCAGTTAGCCATTTATCAACTTACAAGTGAGCTCCTCAGCTTTATCAATACCCAGCATGCTTATGTTCAAAATAAGATCATAAAGCTTTGGATCATCGTAGTCCTGTCTGCCGAAGTAGCTATAAAGATTAGTCCGTCTTTTATCCATCCTTTTTAAAATCTGAAGAGTTCTTGGCCTTGAAACGCGGTAACCATCCTCAATGAATTTAATCCGATCCTCTTTTTTAGCGATAAGGAGTAAGTGGTAGGTATCATCAAAATCATGTAAAATATATTGCCCCCCTCTACCAACGATAACGGCATTTCCATCCGTGGCAATCTTGGGTATGATTAAGTTTAGTAATTCAATATACTTAAATCCATCAATATGTCTCTCTTTATCACTTA
Source organism: Deltaproteobacteria bacterium (assembly GCA_019314155.1). GTDB lineage: Bacteria > Desulfobacterota > Desulfobacteria > Desulfobacterales > UBA11574 > JAAXQD01. The sequence continues at coordinate 310 of JAFCZV010000024.1, read as the reverse complement.
AAGAGAGTTCCATTAAGCTCGTTCCAAAAGGATTCAGCCTGGAGATAAATCTTTTCAATTTGTCGCCTGGTTCCGCTTCAAAGATTTTTTTCCCATCGGAAGAAAGATATACTTCCACCACAGTCCTTTCGATGATATCTTCATCAGCATAATAATACCCCAATGTATCGGCAAGTCGTCTACCAAGTGTTTTCCCTTCAGCCCCAAATTGGCGGGATATGGTGATAACAGACATGGCTATTCCCTTTCAAATGTCTTTAAGATTCCTTTGTTCAATTTGTTTCCTCAACGTCGAATGAGAAAATTTTCG
>JAFCZV010000271.1 GCA_019314155.1 Deltaproteobacteria bacterium | reverse complement strand
AAATTTTTTATAAGTGAGTTTCCTAATCTCATTTGCTCTGTGATAGGGTGTTAATCCTAATTCTAATAGAGTCTTATCATTTTCAGGACGAGGAATGACCAAGCCCTTCCACACTGCTTTAAACTCCTTGAGGAATTGTTCAATATCAGCCCTTTTTGTCCCTGGCATGAACGATAGTATAACATAGGTTTAATCGACAACAATTGAAAGATTTGAAACATTCTACATAATCCTTTTACAATAAATCAAATAAATAATATCATATGATAACAATATTTGTTATTATATCATATTAATCGGCATTGACTTTATAAAACTTTAATTGGATTTTCGCTTTTTGAAACTTATTGACATATTAATTAAGTGTCTATATTTAAATGATTAATCGCCATGGGACCAATAACTCTATTTGATAAATCCTTCCTGCAATCGCTTAATGTAAATGACTCTGTATTATACGACAATTTTTTCAGGACAAATATCTCTCCTCTTTTTTATGTAGAGACACTTGCTGACTTAGATAAAGATGTTCGTGACGGCCGAACACCGGAACAGGAAGTCGGAATTATAGCTTCTAAATTCCCAGAAATGCACTCGTCCCCGAGTGTCTTTCATATCGAGCTTTGCCTTTCTAATCTACGCGGAGATGATTTCCCAATGGATGGTAGGATAGTGCTTGCAGGTGGACGGCCTGTAAAGTCCAATGGAAAAAGCGGTGTTGTCTTTGACATATCACCAGAGGCAGAAGCATTTAGTCGCTGGCAAGATGGTGAGTTTTTAAAAATTGAGCGAAAATATGCAACGGCATGGCGTGCAATGTTAAGGATGCTGAATTTTGATGAAGTACTGAGAAATCTCAATAATATTGGTAGTACAATTTGCACGATATGCAGCATTTGTACTAACAGTTGATGTTTTTTTCTATATTGCTGCCGCTGCTGACCTAATTTCTGCAAAACGTGTAACCAATAAAGTTGATCTGGCTTATCTATTTTACTTGCCATTCTGCATGCTTTTCATATCATCAGATAACATACATGGACGTTGTGCACCACTATTTCTTCGAGAAGATCAACAATTTATTAGGGGAGAGGAATTAAAAGCCGACCTTAAAAAACTAGATGAACTTTATGACAAATTACCTCAAGAAGAAAAAGAAAAAGGATTATCTGCTTATGCAAATCATCCGCCAATGGAGAGGAGTTTTCTCGTAACTAGGCTTTGGGACACCTTCCTCCCAAGATGGCGTAGCATTAAAAAATCTCCTACGCCTCGTGATAAGAAAACTGATGACAAATTACTAAATAAGTTTCAGAAGTTGACAAAAGCTAAGACGTTAGAACCAGAGGAAGTGGATTTTGATACCAGAAACCCAGATTCATTGACATTACAGCGAAAATATAAAAAGCTTAAAGGTAAGTATTGGCAATTACCAAAGGATTTAAAGGTTGATAATATCTCCTGAATAGGTAATGGGTGGTGTTAGGTCTCCATTCTTCAGATTATCCTTTATTACCAACGACACATTGCCGACTGAAATCATCACCTATAGCATCAAAAAATAAATTGCAGCTTTTAGTCTACTTCTCTTATTCAGGATTGCTGTGATATATCCTTTGAATTTGATTGCATAGAAAATTAACGTGTAGTTGAAGTTATCAATAAAGTAGATTAATGTATCAATTTAGAGAAAGAGAACTACTTAAATGGAAAAGCATGAGAAATATATTCAAGCACTTATCAAATTACATCTTGGTCTAGAGCGACAAGGCCCGGGTGATACAAATTATTCGAATCATATACTTTCGCTGATTAAAGAGTTACCAGTAAATCCACGTATAGCTGATATCGGTTGCGGTGCTGGTGCGGGAGCACTATTGCTGGCGGACAGATTTAAATCAAAAGTACGGGCAGTAGACTTCTCGAGAGAATTCCTTGATGAGCTGATAAATCGAGCAAACCAGCGAGGTCTTGAACACTTAATAGAAGCGATCGAATGCGACATGGGGAGTCTTGACTGGGAACCAGAAACCATTGATCTGCTCTGGTCCGAGGGAGCCGCTTATAACTTGACATTTGAAGGTGCATTGAAAGCCTGGAGACCATTGATGGCAGCCAATGGAATTGCTGTTATTTCGGAAATAAACTATTTCACAAGTGAAGTGCCGGAATCTGTACGAGTTTATTGGCAAAATGCTTACCCTACTATCGGAACTGAATCAGAAAACTCAACTCATGCTAAATCATCAGGTTTTGAGGTTTTAGGAATTCACCGTTTGCCAGCAAAGGCCTGGTGGGATAATTACTATGGACCACTTAGAGAAAACATGAACTCTTTCAAGCACTCGGAAGACAGTATCATGCAATCCGTTATTAAGGAAACAGAAGAAGAAATGAAGCTCTTTGAAGAGCATGAGAAACATTACGGATATTCTTTTTATATTATGAAAGCTGTATAGTGATAGAACCAGGGTCAGGTCTTTGATTTTAGAATTTATTAAACGAGTGGGATCAGTCTGAATTCCGATGACTATACCGACTAGTCTTCATCTTCGAGGAGGTCCTTTGATCGTTGATAATACATATTTATGAATGATTTGCAAAAACTCTAATGGGTGAGTATTTTATCATGTGTGTGGGGTCAGATCTTTAATCGTGACATGTTTTTTATTTATCCTGACACCAACCTTCTAGATTCCGGATCGGTGTCCGGAATGACAAGACACCACCCATTGCCTACTTGACCAATCTGAAACATTTGTGAGGGCATTTGGTTTTAAAGTCGGGCGGTATTGTTTGTTCCGTGATGTCAGCAATTTCTGAAGCTCTAACCGCCTGTTTATCAAATTTAAAGTCAGACAGGTTGCATGAAAAGTACACGACGCCTTCGGGTGAGATGGATTGGAGCAGAGCATTGAGCATCCACACATAGTCGTCTTGAATAACAAGTGAATCGTTCATGGCTTTGCTTCTGGAAACGGTCGGTGCATCCATTACAGCCAGGTCAAATCTGGGTGTTACATTTTTTTTACGTAACATTCCCAACACATCCTGTTTTAAAAATCGATGTTGGCTGCCCGTGAAGCCATTGAGCTTCATGTTTTCTTTTGCGACGTTCAGGTATGTATTGGAGAGGTCGATGGAAGTTGTAGAACTCGCACCACCCGCAGCAGCATACACGGTGAAACTTCCGGTATAGGCAAAGATGTTTAAGAAGCGTTTGCCGGCTGCTTCCCGCTGCACCATCTGGCGTGTGGTTCGATGATCTAAAAACAGCCCGGTGTCCAGGTAGTCACTCAGGTTGACCAGAAATTTATGGCCGCCTTCCCCCACTTCCAGGATACGACCTTCACTGGATAACGCCGGATATTGACTGCCTCCCCTGCCCAGTTTTCTATGCTTGATAAACAGATCGGACCTGGCAACCCCAAGTTGTTCGGCGAGGTGTGCTGCCAAAAAACCGATCCATTGTTCCAGGTGGTCATGGGGTCTGTGCCGTGTAGAAATGTGCAGCCTGCCTTCGTACCAGTCGATGAGCATGGGCAGCTCCGGGATGTCCAGGTAGTACATTCGATAACAACCGACTTGCTGCGTCTTGCGCCACTTCCGCAACTTGCGTTCATTTTTATTTACACGATTGGCAAGCATCTCTGCCTGTCCGGCCCATTTATCCCGGCTTGGAATCATAGGCGAATCCTGTCTGTAATTTTCATCTACTATATCCTTGCCAATGGGTGATGTTAGGTCTCCATTCTTCAGATTATCCTTTATTACCTGTACAAGGCCCTGCACAACGACACATTGCCGACTGAAATCATCAACCGATAGCATCAAAACCAAAACTGCACATTTTAGTCTAGATTCTTGTTTCCGGGAATTGCATCAATTTTGAATCTACTATCTAATGATGAATGATTCATCTGTGGCTTGAATTTCAAGGATTCATCATATTTATCGCCAATCTGAACTTTCCTCCAGAACTGTTGATAACATGATGTAATGGAATTTTTCGTACGACTATTTCAAAATGCTTGCTTCTTCCACAATTACTGCAAAATTATAGCCACTGCCAAAGTCCTTGTCTTTATAGAGAATGCCATTAATGGTAATAACTTCCCCCAATGAGGTAGTTTCCTGTGATGTGACCACAATGTCATGTGTACCTGCCGAAGAATCGCCGCTCCCATCCTGAATATGGATCCAGTTCTTGCCCATTATACCGGGAGAGAACTTCACAACTTTTCCTCTTATCACAACTCTTTTGTTCTCAAGAGAAGCCACTTTTTCATAAAGCTCAGATACTGTGTATGCATCAGCCCCAGTCGCCTTATCAGCGCTAATTGGCTCTGTTATAGCAGATTGTACCTGGCTTTTATCAACAGTTTTATTCGTTAAAAGCGGGCCTGAAAAACCATCGATTGGGCCACCTGAAAAAACTATAGTTTCAAAAGTCCGGTTAAGAATTTTACTTTCAAAATTAGTCATTGTCATCCCGGGTTTCAAAGATATATCCTGTCCAATCATCACATTCATTCGGCCAGTAGCCACCCAGGTTGTACGACCGTTGTGTTCGATATTCATAAAAGTGTAGTTGCCGCCGTCCATTGTTTCAATAACTTTTCCTGATAGAGGAATCTGAG
>JAFCZV010000023.1 GCA_019314155.1 Deltaproteobacteria bacterium | reverse complement strand
CGCACCGGTAAAGGCACCTTTTTTATGTCCAAAAAGGGTGTCTGCAAAAACATTGTCGTCCAAACCCGCCACATTTACCGGAACAAAATCACCCATGCGATTGCTCAGGGCATGTACGGCCTTGGCGACCAAGTCTTTGCCGACACCGGTTTCCCCGGTAATCAGAACCGGCCGCGGGCTGCTGGAAATCGCCTCGACGTATTGAAAAATAGACCTCATGCTCTCACTGTTTGTCACGATCTCCGAAAAAGCCTGGGGATGCTCCAGCTTGTCGGACAGGACGTGGGCCTTCAACAACCGGTTTTCCCTTTGCAATTCACGAAATTCCACGGCCCGTCTCACGACGCCGATAAGGCGACTCTTTTCAACAGGCTTCACCATATAGTCGAATGCACCGTGTTTCATGCACATGACGGCGGTGTCCACATCATTGGCCCCTGTAATAACAATCACCGGGATTTCAGGAAAATCGGCGGTTATCAGCGGAAGCAGCGCTTCACCGGACACATGGGGCATTCTCAAATCGAGGAGCATGACTTCAATCTCCTGATCGGAAAGCATCGGCATTACATCCCGGCTGTCCTGACAGCGGATGAAATGGTTCATACTTGCTGAACGGAGAGCAATTTCAAAACTGTCTAGAGCCTGCGCTTCATCATCAACCAACATGACCGGAAAACCTGGATACACGGACGCCGTCATTCTTCTGTCCCCTCCAACGTGTTTATTAAAGCATTACAGCAAGTTAAAATGTATTTATTTCAGTAAAAGTTTAAGCTCCCTGAGGCCCCCGCAAGGCAGGATTTCCGCCACACGGCATTGGCGGACAAGTCCGCTGCGTTCCAACATGCTTTTGAATCCTCGAAATTCAACTGGACGAGCCGTTGCAGTCCAATGGTTCTTGGGGCACCTATTTTCAAAGCACTACGATGTCACTTTTCTTTAACAGGCAAGAAAACCTCGGCAGTGGTTCCCTCCCCTACTTCCGAGATGAACGTCAATCTGCCGTCGTGGGCTTCCACAATCCTTGAAGAGATCGACAAGCCCAATCCAACTCCTCCCGAATCATGCTTGGTGGAAAAAAAGGGATCGGTAATTTGCGGCAAGCTCTCGGGGGAAATCCCCACCCCTTGATCTTGAATTTTAATCCGAATATCATTGTTCGCTTCATCCCAATACGTCGAGACAAAAATACCTTTTTCAGAATCCGGAAGCGCCTGGCAAGCGTTTTGAATCAAATTGATAAAGACCTGCTCGAGCCTTTGAGCTTGGCCTGTCAGCACGGGCAAATCCATAGCGTATTCTACTGAAAAACGATGTGTGGACTTCTTTATCATATTGGAAATAAGGGAAATGGCAGACAGTAAAACATCATTGACATTCACCGACTGTGTCATCCCGGAAATATCTTTCCGTACAAAATTCTTCAAGTCTTCAACGATCTGTTTGATACGTTCAGACCCATCCAGTATTCCGGAGAACAACACCGGAATCTTTTCACGCATCTCGCTGTAATTCATTCCCCCGAGGATAAAATCGCCATTCTCCCGGTAGTATTCATCAAGGATCGGCGTGGCACTTTCCCAGGCCTCCAATAGTGTGGGCGTATTGAGCCGAATGAAACTGTTGGGATTGTTCACTTCATGGGCCACGCCGGAAACAAGTGTCCCCAAGGCAACCATTTTACTGGCCTGGAAAAGCTGTTCCTGATGTAACCTGACCTGATCTTCAGCCTGCTTCCGGTTGGTAATGTCGTGTGTAATTCCCCGAAACCCGACTGGCCGGCCTTCTGCGTCTTGGATCAGAGATACGGAAAGTTCCACATATCGTTTACTACCGTCTTTCGTGATAGCCTCCCAATCGTATGTCTTGGAGGGTTCCCCTGTTTGGTAAACCTTGTTAAAGGTTTCATAGACCCTCATGCCGGTCTCCTCGGTCATGAACTGCCGGTTGTTCATCCCCGACAATTCATCTCTGGAATACCCGAGCATTTCGCACAGAGGTTCATTGAAGAACGTAAGGTTTCCTACCAGGTCGACCTCATAATATATGTCGGCCATGCCATGAAGAATCGCTCTATACTTTTCCTCGCTTGCCCGTAAATCTGCTTCGGCCTGCACGCGATCGATAATTTCTCCTCTGTATGCCTGGTAAGTATCCTTCAGTTCCTTGTACTGTCTTTCTGCAATTTCAAAGGCATGGGTCAATCGAAAGGAAAGAAGAAGCGCCTGGGAAAAAATAAAGATAAACACGCCAAACGGTGCAAAATATCCGGTCTGTATGATCTTTTCAACGTACAGCATGTCGTTTATGGCTGACAACGCTAAAACGATAAATCCCAGGAGAAAGACAAACGCACCGGTTCTCTTTCGAATGGAAGCAACGATGAGTACATAGAACCCATACATAATGGTGAGGATGGTGATGATCTGGAATGGCTGAAGCGTATATGAAAAAATCCTTGCGGGGGTAAAAATCACGCTGCACGAAAAAGCTATCCCGATCGGTACGATCAGGTTCAGAATCCGCTTTGAAATTTCCTGGGGGAACAGGGATTGAGCAAACAGCACCAAAAAAGGAACTGACAGATAAAAAGAAAGATATTCAGTCTTTATCACGATTTCCCAGGGAATATTCGGGAAAAAATAAACGATATATCTTTCTCCGGTGGTGAGCAGCCTCAACATGATCAGAAAACAGAAAACACCAAAATACAGGAACGATCGATCCGTTTTTCTCAGCGCAAAAAGGCAAAGATGATACAACGCCATAATGAAAATACTGCCGAATAGAATCAAAGCAAAGCAAAGCCTCTCTTCCCTGATTTTTTGAATTTCTTTTTCTTCCCCCAAATGAATAACTTCCCAGAGTCCGCCCCGTCTGTGATGAAAATTGGATACCTGGAAAATGACATCCATCTGATTTGTTTCAGGTTTAAATTCAACGACCTGAGGGAAATATCGAGGGTGGGTGGTTTCCCGATCGTTTCCTGCGGTCCCTGCCGAACTTATTTTTTGACCGTTTAAAAAAAAGGTGTATGCCGTACCCATAGTTAAAAATTTAAAGGCAAGGGTTTCTTTTTGTGCGTTCAGAAGGATTTTCAAGCGGTAGGTGGCATATCCATAACCGTGGAGCGTCTCCCCGTTGACTTCGTAACCGTTCCAATACCCGGGCACTCTGATGAATCCGGTTTTTTGGGGCAGGATCGGTTTGGAAAAATCCGATGGGTTTAAGTGTTGCTTCCAGTAGAACGCATATTCGCCTGAGAGGTCGACGCGCCCGTCCCGTCTAAAATCCCAATCGGTGAGATCGAGAACACCTTTAATGGCTTTCGGGGGAATCTTTTTTTGGATGTGATAATTACAGGCCGCCAAAAAGACCAAAAAAAGAATCGTCAACGCCGAAAAATATTTGAGCACACTGGATCTCATAAGAAAAGCTTTGATTTAGGTGCCTAAAGCTCGAAGTGTCTAAGGGTACCGTCGCAAAGGCAGTGGTTTAAACCGATGTCTCGGAAATTCGCCAGTTGAATGCAAATATGGCAAATTTCGTCGGACTTAACAAGCGAAGTGATGATATTATCAATATCATTGAAAGGTGCGCCTGTAAATCGTAATTTTTTTGATGTGTCCCAGCTTTTTTGGGCCGCCTGTCCGGATAATACAGAATTCTTCAATGGTTCCAATTTTTTTTCTTGATGAACGCTAAAAAACCATTTAAAGACATGCCGATAAAAACAAATCGTCGATAAAAAGGAAAAACCATGATCCATGTTGAAAATCTGACCAAATATTACAAAGAGCTCTGCGCTGTGGATCGCATCAGTGTCGACATCCATAAAGGTGAAGTCCTTGGCCTGCTGGGCCCCAACGGCGCAGGTAAAACAACCACGTTGCGGATGCTCACCGGCTATTTTATGCCCACATCCGGAACTATTCGCGTCAAGGACTATCTCCTCGACGAAAATTTGCTGGAAATAAAAAAACTCATGGGATATCTGCCCGAGTCCGCCCCCCTGTATCACAACATGCTGGTTTTTGATTATCTCGACTACGTTGCCAGAATCCGGGGGCTGGACAAAGACCAAAGGGCTATTAGGATTCGACAGCTTGTGGATTTGTGCGGACTGGACACGCCATGATGACCGACCCGGAAATCCTGATTTTAGATGAGCCCACATCCGGCCTCGATCCCAATCAGATCGTCGAAATCCGGGAGATCATCCGAAAGATCGGTGAGGAGAAAACCGTCATTCTCTCCACCCACATCCTTAGCGAAGTCGAAGCCACCTGCGACCGGGTGGTGATCATTAACAACGGCAAGATTGTTGCGGACGACCGTGTGGAAACTCTCAAGCAGACCGCAGGTCAAAAACATTTTATCCATTTAGAACTACTCAACGCAGATTTTCAAGAAGTATGCCATGGACTCAACGGCATTCAAGGCGTTATAAATACAGAACAGATCGATGAAACTCCCGGCGACTCCTTAAAGGTACGCCTTGCCTGCGAATCCGCCGGGGACCTGAGAGAAGCCATTTACCAAACCATAAAACAGACATCCTGGGTTCTTATCGGGTTTCATCGGGAGACCAAAACCCTTGAGAACATATTCCGAGAACTCACCAAGGAGGATTGATATGCAGCAGGCCATCCGCATCTGCAACAAGGAATTAAAAGACTATTTTATATCCCCCATCGCCTATATCGTCATATCTATTTTCCTGCTGGCGACGGGATGGTTCTTTTTTACCACATTTTTCTATTATAACCAGGCGGACTTGAGAAACTTTTTTGGTCTGCTCCCCATTACCTTCGCCTTCCTGATCCCGGCGGTCACCATGCGATTGTTTTCCGAGGAGATGAATGTGGGATCCTATGAACTGCTTCTAACGCTGCCGGTAACATTTAAGGATATCCTTTTGGGCAAATTCCTGGCCGGCGTGTTATTCGTCGCCGCGGCTCTGGTGCCCACCTTTGCCTATCCAATCTGCATCGCATTTATGGGGCAGTTGGACTGGGGGGCTGTGGCAGGCGGTTATCTGGGCGCTCTTTTGCTGGGTGCGGCCTTTGTCGCTGTGGGTCTGTTTTCCTCATCCCTGACACGCAACCAGATCATCGCGTTTATTGTGGGCATGGCCATCTGCTTTTCCCTGACGTTGATCGACAAAATGCTCTTTTTCTTCCCCGTTTCTCTTCTGGGGGTTATCGGGTATCTCGGGGCTGATTCTCATTTCCAAAACATTGCCAAGGGGATTGTCGATTCGCGAGACATTCTCTATTTTCTAAGTGTTATTTTCATCGGCCTTTACGGAACACATCTGGTTATGCAGGAAAAAAGTTGAGGAGCACAAAATGAGCATGCAGAACCCCTATGCAAAATATATAAAATTGTCCATCTATCTGGTTATTATCGTCCTCATCAATGTGGCGGGCATGACCCTCTTTTTCAGGATGGATCTTACCGCAAACAGGATCTATTCTATATCCGAAGCCAGCAAAACAGTGGTTTCCACACTTTCCGAACCTTTGACCATCAATGTGTTTTTTACCAAAGATCTGCCGGCCCCGTACAATAATACGGAGCGATATCTGAACGATCTGCTTGAAGAATATGCCATCCACGCCAACGCGTATTTCAATTACCGGTTTTACGACGTCAGCCCGGAGGCAGAAGGGATCGACCCCAGGGCACTGGAAAATCAGAAACTGGCCAACAATTACGGCATCCACCCGGTTCAAATCCAGGTTTTTGAAGAAGATGAGGTAAAATTCAAAAAGGCCTATATGGGCCTGGTGTTGATTCACGGAGATATGGTGGAGAGGATTCCCACCATTACCGCCATTAAAGGAATCGAGTACAAACTGACCACGGCCATACAGAAACTGAACAACAAAATCAGTGCCCTGTTGGGTCTGTCCGATACGATTAAGGTGAAGCTGTTCCTTTCTTCCTCGTTGAAATCTGTTGCACCGTTTATGGGCCTTGACCAACTTCCCGAATACCCTGACAAGTTGAAAGCAATCGTTGACCGCCTTAATGTCAAAAACTACGGAAAGCTGGAATATGCCTATATCGACCCTTCAGCGGAATCGACACAGGAACCGTCCCGGGAGAAATATAACCTGATGCACCTCCAATGGCCGGCCCTGTCCGACGGTAACATTCAGGCCGGAGAAGGAACCATCGGCCTGGTAATGGAATACGGGGAAAAAATCAGAGAAATACCGCTGTTAAGCGTTTTCAGGCTTCCCATCATCGGAACCCAGTATAATCTGGCCGACATCGATGACATGGAACAACTCATCGACGACAATCTGGAGACGCTGGTGGATATCAACGAAAATCTCGGATACCTTTCGGATCACGGCACCCTCAATATTTCGGGGGCTTCACCCATGGGACAGCGAAATCCGGACGCGTTATCTACTTTTTCAGGCCTGATATCCAAGACATACAGCATCAAACCCATAAATTTAAAGGAGGCCGACATACCCGCAAGCATCAACTGCCTGGTTATCGCGCGACCCACTGAAAATTTTTCAGATTTCCAACTCTACCAGATCGATCAGGCATTGATGAAAGGAACCAACCTGGCACTCTTTATAGATGCTTTCAAAGAAGTCAGACCCAACGCCCAGCAGCCGTTTGGAATGAACCGGGAACCGAATTACGTACCGCTGGACACCGGTCTTGAAAAATTGCTGGCGCATTACGGCATCCGCATAAAAAAATCGTACGTCCTCGATGAAAACTGTCACAAGCAACGGCTTCCCCAAAGCATGGGCGGGGGTGAACGGCCCATTTATTTTGCCCCGATTATCAAAAACAGGTTCATAAACCATGATCTTAAATATATGCGCGGAATCAAGGGACTGATTTCAATTAAAATATCGCCCTTGGAGCTGGACGAAGCGCGAATTTCAGAACATTCCCTCACGGCGGTGAAGCTGATTGCATCTTCAGAAAAATCCTGGGAAATGGGCCAACCCATCAACCTCAACCCCATGTTCCTCAGTCCACCGTCCTCGGATGATGAACAACAGAGTTTTCCGTTGGCCTATATCCTTGAAGGATCGTTCCCCAGTTATTTTGACGGAAAATCGATGCCTGAAAAAACAACCGAAAATTCCGACACTGAAAACCAGGACGATGAAGAAAGCGCCCCCGAACAGGTGGCTGAGAAGGCAACGGCCGACCTGTCGAAAATCAAAGGCAAAGGTGGTTTTATATCCAAAGGAAAGCCTGCAAAAATTTTCCTTATGGCCTCGTCGGACATGCTCAAAGACAATGTTCTGAATCCTGAAGGCAGTAGTCCCAACGACATGTTCGTTATGAACATCATCGATGCCCTGAACGATCGGGAAAATATTGCCATGATGCGAAGCAAGGTACTCGGTTTCAATCCCCTGATGGATACCGGAACGCTGACAAAAACCTTTGTCAAAACCTTCAACATCGCCGGCCTCCCGGTGCTGGTGGTCTTTCTGGGCCTCATCGTTTGGCTGAAGCGTCGTTCCAGAAAAAAGCGGATACAGTCGATGTTTCAGAAATGAAGAAAGGTTCAACCGTTCAAAGTTTTAGGGTTCGGGGTTAAATCTATTATGCAATCTCCCATCAACCTCGGACCGAAAATTCTTGAACCTGTGAACGCATTGAAAGAGGCTAATATGAAACTAAAAAAAGAATATCTCATACTAACGGCCGTCATGGTCGCCTTGATCCTATACCTTGCATTGCACCGTTCAAATCGAACCCACTATACCCTTCCGGAGATTTCTTCCATTCCAGGCAAACACATCTCAAAAATAGAATTCGAAAAAGCCGACGGAACCGTTGTTTTGAATAAAAAAGACAACTCCTGGCATATCGGGCCGAAAGAATATCCTGCCGATTCAGATAAGATCGAAGACATTCTTAACATTATTGAAAACTTGAGGGTGACGGCGCTGGTATCGGAATCCAAAAACTATGTCCGGTACGATTTAAATCCGGATAAAAAAATCCACGTCAAAGCCTGGCAGGGCAAGTCCCTGATCAGAGAGTTCGATATCGGCAAACCGGCCGCAACCTATCAACACACATTTGTCAAACTGGCAGAAGATCCCAATGTATATCATGCCAGGGGAGATTTCAGACAAAAATTCGATCCCACCGTGGAAGATCTTCGTGACAAGACCGTCCTGTTATTTGTGCAAAAAGATCTCCGGGAAATAAAAATTGTCGGGGATAAAAAGATCGTGGCCCTCGACCTTGAACAGGTGGTTACAGCAGACGGAGAAAAAAAGGATGCAGCCGACAAAGCCGGTAAAAGTTCAGGACCTCAAGCCTCATGGGTGGATGCCAACGGTAAAAAAGTGGATGCCGTCAAGGTGGGTCGTCTCCTCGGTTTTCTGAACCGCCTGGAATGCGAAGCATATATGGACGATTCTAAAAAAGAGAATTTTAAAGATACCGTCTATACCGTTACACTGCAAGGAGCAAAGGAATACACCCTTTCCATATTTGCCAAAAAAAACAAGGATGAAAAAACGTATCCGGCCGTCTCTTCGGAAAATGATTATCCTTTTTTACTGTCCGACACCCAAATCAACAGCCTTAAAGCCAATATCGATGAGATTAAAAAGTAGGAGTCAAAAGGCAGACCGATCGCATCAGTACATCCGCCGACGGAACAGCCATCCTGCCGTAGCAAGGGCTATGATCCCCATGACCGCCATGGGCCAGTACTGGTTCCACAGGAGATCGAAGGAGGCACCTTCAAGAAAAACCGAACGAACAATGATGAGAAAATAGCGCATGGGATTTATGTAAGTAAGATACTGAACCACCGGCGGCATATTGGCGATGGGAGTTGCAAAACCTGAAAGGATGATGGTCGGAACCAGGAACAGGAAGGCCCCGAGGAGCCCCTGCTGCTGGGTAACGGCAAGGGAGGATATCATGAGTCCGGTGCCCACAGCGGAAAGAAGAAACATAAAAAGTCCCAGATAGAGGGCGGCGACGCTTCCCCTCATGGGCACGTGAAACCAGAACACCACAACCAGAATAATAAATGTCGCTTCGATAGTGCCGATAATAAAGCCCGGCAGGGCCTTTGCAATGAGAATTTCAAAAGGCCTCATGGGGGTCACGAGCAGCTGATCAAAAGTGCCGGCCTCGCGCTCTCTGGCCACGGACAATGCCGTCACCAGCATGGTCACAACAAGGGTCAGGAGGGCGACAATGCCTGGGATGATAAACCAGCGGGTATCCAGAGCGGTATTGAACCAGGATCTAACGTACAACCTGGCGGGGGGGGCCGGATGACCGTGTAAGACCGCCCAGCGCTGGTTGAAATCCGTGACAATGCTGTTTATGTAATTCAACACCACCATTGCCGTGTTTGAATTGCGACCGTCCACGATGACCTGGACCTCCGCCGGCCGGTTGAGGAGCAGATTTTCTGAAAATTTTGACCCTACATGTACCACCACGCGTACTTTTTGGGTATCGATAAGGGGAGCTATCTCCGTGTCGCTCCGGATTACGGCCTTCAGGGAAAAATTGGGAGAACCCTGGATCTTCGCTAAAAGTTCTCTGGAGGCACGCCCAGAGTCCTCGTTGTAGACGGCATAGGGAACATGGTCCAGATTAAAACTGGCAGCGTAGCCGAAAATGAGGAGCTGGACCAACGGCGGCACGATAACAACCATTCTGCTCTTTTTATCGGTAAGGAGGGCCAGAAACTCCTTAATCATCAGGGCGATTATTCGACGCACCATCTGTTTTTCCCTATTCTAGGCGTTTTTTCATGCGTTTTTTTACGATCAAAAGAAAAAGCAGGGCCATGGCCGTAAGTGCCAGACCGTCATAGATAATTATCGGCCATACATCCCCTGCCAGAAAGACCGTCTGTAACATGCTGACGAAATAGCGCGCTGCAATGACATGGGTCAGGATCTGGATTATCGCCGGCATGGAGCTTATGTCGAATATGAAACCCGATAGAATAAAGGCCGGCAAAAATGTGACGATGATAGCGACCTGTCCGGCCACGAACTGACTTTTTGCCACAACCGATATCAGAAGGCCCATGGAAAGGGCCGTCACCAGAAAGAGCGAAGATCCTGCGAAAAGGACCCATAAAGAGCCTCTCAAAGGTACATGGAAAAACCACGTGGCCATGATCACAGACAGGGTCATTCCCCCCATCCCCATGATGAAATAGGGAATGATCTTACCCAGTATGATCTCACGCACCTGGACCGGAGTGACCATGAGGGCCTCCATGGTGCCCCGCTCCCACTCTCTGGCCACCACCATTGCCGTTAGGAGTGCACCGATAAGGGTCATTATCACCGCGATAAGGCCGGGGACCAGAAAGTTCCTGCTGCGCATCTGTGCATTGAACCATATCTGCTCCTTCACCTTGACAGGAATTTGGAGAGGCTTGCCGCTTTCAAGGGATGTCCGTTCGAGCCATTTAATCCAGACCCCTCTGACATAACCCTCTATGATCCTGGCCCGGTTGGCATCCACTCCGTTTACGAAGACCCCGATGGGAGCATCGCCGGTGCTAAGTATTTTTTTTCCGAAATTTTCCCGGAGCCAGACGATCCCGTCCACTCTCCCTTCGATCATGGCCTGTTCCGCCACCTGTATGTCCGTCAAGATGACCGGCGCAAAGTATCTGGACTGCCGGAATCCGGCCAAAAAATCCGAGGTCTCATTGCTCTGATGTTCCACCACTATTGCGATGGGAACATACTCGGCGTCAAGAGACACCCCGTATCCAAAGAGAAAAAGCAGTATCATGGGAAGCACAAAGGCAATGGCAATGCTGGAAGGATCCCTTACGATCTGATAGCTTTCCTTGCGGATCAGCCCTTTAAGCCGCATGATATTTATGCCTTTACGAACACCGCGCTTTTTTTGGACTTTCATGTCAGTGCCGCTTCCTTTTCCTCATAATCTTCGATCATGGCGATGAAGGTATCCTCCATGCTGGGATCAGGGTTCCGGGGGGTTCGGAACCGGGCTTTTACCTCTTCAGGGGTCCCCTGACCCAGTATCTCTCCCTGGGCCATGATGACCAGCCGGTCACAGTACTCCGCCTCTTCCATGAAATGCGTGGTCACCATTATGGTGACATTGGACTCCGCAAGACTGTTGATGCGCCGCCAGAACTCCCGACGGGCAAGAGGATCCACTCCGGAGGTGGGTTCGTCCAGAAACAGAATCTCCGGTTCGTGCATAAGGGCCGCTGCAAGGGCAAGCCGCTGCTTGTAGCCCAGCGGCAGATCTCTGCTTGGAGTATCCGCCATCTTGGCAAGTTCGAAGGAATCCAACGCCCACGCGATCCGCTCCTTCTGATGCCTGCCTCCCAGACCATAAGCGCTGCTGATAAACCGCAAGTTCTGCCGCACCGTCAAACCGACATACAGGGAAAATTTCTGGGCCATATAGCCGATCCGGGCCCGGGCCTGGGCCGCCGCAACCCGAAGGTTTTTACCGGCCACGCTGAGTTTACCCCCGGATGCGGGAAGCAGGCCGCAAAGCATACGGAATGTGGTGGATTTACCCGCGCCGTTGGCACCGAGAAGCCCGAAAATCTCACCTTGCTTCACCGTAAAGCTTATCCCTTTAACCGCATAGAAGTCCCCGAAACGACGCTTTACCTTCTCCACCACAACGATATCTTCGTCCGAGCCTTTGTGTGGGACATGGGAGAATTTTTCCGTCTCGAGATGCGCAACTTTTTCATCACCCGTCGTTCGTTGTTTGAGCAAGGCGATAAAGACATCTTCAAACCGGGCAGGGACCGCCTGAACAGACAATTCTGATCCGACGCCAAAGCGCTTTGCCACTTGGTCGGACTCAAAGGGCTGATCGGTTACCAGCCTGACCTTGTTTCCCAGGATAATGGCGTCGATCACACCCGGCATTGCGCGTATACGCTCCTGAAGCCGGCGCCGGCTCTCTCCTTCAGGACTCAGCATGAATGTCTGCTTGTCGAGCTGTCCACTGAATTGAGACGGGGCATCCTGACCCAGAATACGCCCTTCGTGCATCAGGATGACCTCCTGACATCTCTCGGCCTCATCCAGATAGGCCGTACTCAGGAGTACGCTGACCCCTTCCTGCTGAACCAATCTGTAAACGATGGACCAGAGTTCACGTCTGGATACCGGATCGACCCCTACGGTGGCTTCATCGAGGAGAAGGAATTCAGGAGGTTTTACAAGGGTGCAGGCAAGGCCCAATTTCTGTTTCATGCCGCCCGAAAGTTTTCCGGCAAGCCTTCCGGTAAAAGCGGCAAGTCCGGTCATCTTCATGAGCTCTTCATAACGCTTGGAACGATGGTCCTTGGGAACGCCCTGGAGATCGGCATAGAGATCCATGTTCTCCTTGACCGTGAGGTCTTCATAAAGTCCAAAGCGCTGGGGCATGTATCGGATGGAAGCCTGAACCATGAGGGGATCCCGGACAACATCCATACCCAGGACCGAAATTTGGCCGCTGTCAGGCACCAGAAGCCCTGCGATCATCCGCATAAGGGTGGTCTTTCCAGCGCCGTCCGGACCGACAAGTCCGGTAACCACGCCGCGCCTTACCTTGGCGCTGACATCTTCCAGGGCGCTGATCCGCTTCTTGCCGGCCAGAAAATGCTTTTTAATTCTCTCGATGCGCAACACATATCGCGATTTCTTCGCCCCGCGCTCTTGTTCCCGGGTCATATCAATCATCCTGGCAGACAGAGGAACCCGGCTGGTTCTTGTCCGGACCCAATGGATCGAACCGGAGGGTCACCGTCGCCGGCATTCCCAGGCGCAGCTCATTGTCGGAATTGCAAACATAAGCCCGGATCTGATAGACCAAGCGGGTGCGAAGCTCGGGCGTTTCGATGTTTTTCGGAGTAAACTCGGCGGTGGGTGAGATATAACCGATCCATCCCTTATAGATCTTTTCGGAAAAGCTGTCTGTGGTAATCTCCGCCTTCATTCCGGGGATGATCTTTCCCAGGCTCGGCTCGGGCACATAGGCACGAACCCACATGGGCCTGTAAAGGGCCAGGGTGAATAAGGGGGTCGTGGGCGAAGCCATGTCGCCTGGCTCCATAATGCGGTCCTGTATCACCCCGGCTGACGGTGCATAAAGCTTTGTATCCGCGAGCTTTTGACGGGCGAGCGCCAGGGTCGCCTGATACCCCTTCAAGCGGGCCTCGGCAGCCGCTATATCCTCTTTCCTGGGGCCGATTACGGCAAGCATCATCTCTTCTTCGGCAGCCTTGAGATCGGCCTTGGCCGTCTTGAGCTTTGCGGTCGCGTCGTCCAGTTGCTGCTGGGGAACATATTTCCCCTTTACAAGCTTTTTAATCCGCTCATAGGTAACTTTGGTAACCTGTAAAACCGCTTCGGCAACCTTGACCCGCTCTCTGGCCGTCTCGATATCCTGGGGCCTCGAGCCGGCAAGCATACGGGCCAACACCTGTTTCTGGGCATTCACACTCCCTTCAGCCTCTTTTACAGACATCTCATAACGGACAGGATCCATTTCAGCCACCAGCTGCCCCTGCTTAACCGCATCTCCCTCCTGGACCAGCAGGCGTTTAATACGCCCGGTGTCGTAGAAGGCCAGCCGGCTCTGGCGGATATCCACGTTCCCATAGAGCCTCATGACGCCTTCCGGCACATTTTCGCGCCGTCTAAGCCGATACACACCCCCGGCAATCAGTCCAGCTACCAGTAAGAACACAATTCCATTTCGGATCTTTTTCTTGTTCATTACCTCATCCTTTTATTTCATGAGATATCCGGGTCAGCCGATTTTGGACTTGGCCTCCTCCCACAATGCGTCCATTTTTTCCTGTGAGACAGATCCAATATCTTTTCGACTTTTTTCAATCAGTTTTTCCATATACTTAAAGCGGTTTTCAAACTTCTTCGTGGAATCTCTTAAAGCGAATTCGGGATGAATATGAGCAAACCGGGCGATATTGACCAGCGTAAAAAGAACATCTCCAAATTCGAGGGCCAACTGATTTTGATGTTGCAGCGTTCCATCCTGTCTGCTCAACGCTGTTTTCAATTCAACCCATTCCTCTTCGACCTTCTCCATCACACCGGAAATATCATCCCAGTCGAATCCTGTTTGGGCTGCTCGATCGGAAATTCTATAGGCACGCATCAAGGCCGGAAGGTTCGAAGGAACCGAATCCAGAATCGAAGACACCGGGGCAAGGGTTTTTTCTTTCATCTTGATTTTCTGCCAGCGCACTCTCACCTCGTCTGCGCTGTCAACCCTGTCATCGCCGAAAACATGGGGGTGCCGGCGGGTCATTTTCGCCAAATTGAGATCACTAACCTCTTGGATATCGAAACGGCCCATTTCCCGGTAAAGACTGACGAGAAATAATATTTGAAACAATACATCTCCGAGCTCCTCGCAAACGTCTGCATGATTTCCGGATTCAACGGCATCGATGAGCTCGTATACCTCCTCCAGCAGATACGCCACAATGGTCCGGGGCGTCTGCTTCCTGTCCCATGGACAACCGCTTTCCCCCCGCAATGTCTCGATCAAACGGATGATGGCATCAATTCCCATTATTGCCTGCCTCCACTGAACGAATTTCTCAGATAGTATTATTGTAACGTTATGAAAAAATGAGACCAACAGGCATTCAGAGTGTCCGAGCTTAAGGTCGGGTCACTGTCTGAATCCATCGTGAGCGTTAAAAAAAGAACAGCAAATTGGCAAAGTTTTACGATTTCTTTTTTTCCCATTCTTTTTTCAACTCCTTTATTTTGGTCGAAAATGCGTCTTTCATATCTTTGGGGACGACTTTGATCATCTTTTCAGAGACCAGCGTCACATGGGGGGAAAGCAAGGAATCTTTGATAACAGGGGTACCCTTGGGAAGGAAGGTTGTAAGGGCAATTAAAATAACCGAAACAATGAGCATGCCTTTCATGGCACCGAAGACAGCACCACAAAAACGATCAAACCAGCCCAAAAAAGCCAGTTTAAGCAGGTAATTGATGATGACGCCAAGAATGCTGATAACAAGAAAGACACCACAAAAAATAATCATAAAACTCAATATGTTAAGGTATCCGGGGTTGGCGATCCACTCTGACAGGGGTTTTGCGACCACCATGTAATAGGTATACGCAGCGTAAAAACCGCCAAACACCCCGATTATAGAAGACAATTCTTTTACCAGTCCTCTGAAAACACCTCTTATCACGCAATAACTTAAAATAACGACAATGATGATATCAAGATAGTTCATGGTATACCTTTACAACATTTTTTATGCCAAAAGCTTTGAAAATATAAATAAAATCGGAAAGATCACTTTTTCGGAATATTTTTGTTGCCGAAAATTAACAAAGCAGATATTTCGAGTCAAGATATTTTTCTTTTTCCCACGCATATTGAATTGTTATTTGCAATCGGTTGAAAAGTTGTGATATGTCAAAACTCTACTCAAAATTTGTTGAAATCGAAAAACTTTTTGCGCGCGGAATAGAGCCGCTAAAATGTACCTGTGCGGCTTCTCAACAGACGAATGGCAAAGGTTTGGCCGACTTCCAGGTAATGGGAAATCCGGAACGAACCAAAATCTATTGGGAACCTGTATAATGGTAACGAAACCGTCAACATCGGACAGCCCATAGGCTCAACCCTGAAACATGGATGAAATTTCCCAAAATAATAAGACCCGATTAATTTTCTCGGACATTAATCTGGCAAGCCGGCTTTTCGGCGATTACAACAAAAACCTTAAAAAAATCGAGGCATTGGTGGATGTCTCCATCCATGTAAGAGGCAACACTGTATTTATCCAGGGGGACAACATCGCCGAAAGCCTGGCGAAAAATATCCTCAAGCAGCTTTACAACCTGCTAAAAGAAGGTTATCCCATATATTCCAGGGATGTGGATTACGCAGTCAGAATTCTGAGCGAGGACGACCGTATTAACCTCAAAGACATTTTTTTGGATAAGGTCTACGTCACTTCAAAAAAGCGTCCTGTAATTCCCAAAAGTCCTGCGCAAAAGGAATACATAGACGCCATCCGAAATTCCGATATGGTCTTCGGCATAGGACCGGCAGGAACCGGCAAGACCTATCTTGCCATGGCCATGGCGGTTTCGGAACTCAAAAAGGAGCGGGTTAATCGTATCATCCTCACAAGACCCGCGGTGGAAGCGGGTGAAACCCTCGGCTTTTTGCCCGGAGATCTCGCACAAAAAGTAGATCCTTACCTGCGGCCTCTTTACGATGCGCTCCACGATATGATGCGCTTTGAAAAAGTGTTGAATCTGATGGAGCAAGGTATTATAGAAGTTGCGCCCCTTGCGTTCATGCGGGGCCGAACTTTGAACGATTCTTTCATTATTTTAGATGAAGCCCAAAACACGACTTCCGAGCAGATGAAGATG